>JBAXXH010000119.1:0-10956 GCA_037127995.1 Methylococcaceae bacterium
GCAACAGATAATCCAGTTCTTTGGTGCCGCGTCGGCATTGCCAACGCAGCTTGGCGAGTGGAATCATTAACCCAGTTTTCGTTGGACTAACAATTTTTTGGTTTCAGCAAGTAGCCTCGATGAAACATAGTGGAATCGAGGATAATCGGAGCTTCATAAATCCTCGATTTCGCTTTGCTGCATCGCGGCTACTTTTGTAAGTAGTTTTCAGCGGAATTTTTGTGACCACCATGCTGCGCAATACGACTGTCGCCTATTGCCGCCCTAATCTTCCCAACCAAAACCTTCATAGCCACCGTTGCCACGTCCAAATCCCCCAGCAAAACCCCTATCAACTCATCATCTTCCAGCGCCAGCAATTCAACAAACAAAGCCTTCTCTTCAGCATCAGCCAGCGCATACTTCGAGTCGACATAGCGCAGTAACAGATATTCGAGTTCTTTGGTGCCGCGTCGGCATTGCCAACGCAGCTTGGCAAGTTGATGCATTAACCGAGTTTTCTCTGGACCAACAGTTTTTTGGTTTCAGCAATGGCTTTGGCTGGATTTAAGCCTTTTGGACAAGTGTCGGTGCAGTTCATAATGGTATGGCAGCGGTACAATTTAAACGGGTCTTCCAGTTCATCCAGACGTACCCCGGTGGTTTCGTCACGACTATCGACCAGCCAGCGATAGGCTTGCAACAAGACTGCTGGGCCTAAGTAACGTTCGCTGTTCCACCAATAAATGGGGCAACTAGTTGAGCAACAGGCGCACATGACGCATTCATATAAGCCGTCCAGTTTTTCGCGGTCTTCTTTGCTTTGCAGGCGCTCAGAATCGGCGGGAGCTGGCGTTTGCGTTTCTATCCACGGTTTAATGGACGCGTATTGTGCATAAAAATGCGTCATATCCGCCACCAGATCTTAAAAATCAACGGGTCAGACTCGATTGATTTTGCCCCGTTGATTTTAAGATCCGAATAGGTTAAGTTTTTTCGTGGAATTGTGAATTCGGCAATGCTAATAAAATAGCTCTTAATGCCCTGTTTACCGCTTCGGAATCTTTGAAAATTTCAGCTATATCAGCGTCCAACGTTACAGTAACCGGTGCTTGCTTGATAGCGAATCTGTTTATTTTTGCCTTTGAATAATCAAAGTTATACTCGGGCAACATATCATCTTCACTATCTTCTTTGTTTTTCATAATCTTTTCGTTCGTTGGTTGTGGCTAGTCGAGAACTGATTATTCGGATGATTCCTTGCATTCGTTCTGTAAATGACACGATTAAAAGCCTTCTCTTGATTGAATGACCAATAACTAATTCTCTGCGTTCTCCAAATGAATTCCATTCGTCATCAAAAATGTATGCCAGTGAATCATCAAAGACTGTTTGAGCTTCATTAAAACTGACATTATGTTTTCTCTGATTTATCCGGGCTTTTTCTGTATCCCATTCAAATTTCATTTTTTAACATGTCGGTTAATATAATCCTAATCCTCAGCTACTGCAAACGCCCTTATCTTCCCAACCAAAGCCTTCAATGCCCCCGCTTCCACAATCAAATCGCCCAATAAAATCCCAATCAACTCATCATCTTCCAACTCCAACAACTCAACAAACAGCGCTTTCTCTTCCTCGTCGGCCAGCAAATACCCTGATTCCAGATAACGCAGCAACAAAAAATCCAGTTCTTTGGTGCCGCGCCGGCATTGCCAACTCAGCCTGGCGAGTGGAATCATTAACCCAGTTTTCTCTGGACCAACAATTTTTTGGTTTCAGCGATGGCTTTGGCGGGGTTTAAGCCTTTTGGACAAGTGTCGGTGCAGTTCATGATGGTATGGCAGCGGTACAGTTTAAACGGGTCTTCCAATTCATCAAGACGTGAACCGGTGGTTTCGTCACGGCTATCCACCAGCCAGCGATAGGCTTGCAACAAGACCGCCGGGCCTAAATAACGTTCGCTGTTCCACCAGTAACTGGGGCAACTGGTTGAGCAACAGGCACACATAACGCATTCATATAAGCCGTCCAGTTTTTCGCGGTCTTCTTTGCTTTGCAGGCGTTCAGAATCGGCGGGAGCCGGTGTTTGTGTTTCTATCCACGGTTTAATGGAGGCGTATTGTGCGTAAAAATGCGTCATATCCGCCACCAGGTCTTTAATAACAGACATGTGCGGCAGTGGAAATATTTTGATGGTGTCGGGATAAGAATCAATGGCTTTGGTACACGCCAGGGTATTTTTGCCATTAACCGTCATTGAACAAGAGCCACAGACGCCTTCACGGCACGAGCGCCTAAAGGTTAAAGTACTGTCGATTTCATTTTTAATTTTTAAAATCGCGTCCAGTACCATCGGGCCGCAGCTGTCCATATCCAGCTCATAATTGTCTATGCGCGGATTTTCGCTGGAATCGGGATCCCAACGATAGACTTCAAAACGGCGGATATTAGTGGTACCGGCAGGTGCTTTAAAGGTAAGGCCTTCGGTGATTACCGAATTTTTTGGCAAGGTAAACTCGGCCATTAGTAAACCCTCTCTTTGGGTGGAATAACGTCAACGTCGTCGGTTAAGGTATATAAATGCACGGGGCGATAATCGATTTTTATAGTGTCGTCAATCAACCAGGTCAGCGTATGTTTCATCCAGTTGACATCATCACGGTCAGGATAATCTTCACGCGCATGACCGCCACGGCTTTCGTGCCGGTTACCGGCCGCATTAATGGTTACACTGGCTTGACCGAGCAGGTTATCCAGCTCCAGGGTTTCAACCAGTTCGGTATTCCAAATCAGGGATTTATCTTTAACCCCCACGTCGGCAAACGATTGCGTGATGTCTGCCATGGCGGCTATGCCTTCATCCAGGGTCGATTGCGTTCTGAATACCGCTGCTTTGGTTTGCATGGTTTTCTGCATGGCCAAACGAATATCAGAAGTGGTGCGACTGCCGTTGGCATTGCGGATTTTATCAAAGCGGACTATCGCTTTATCGCAGGCAGTTTTGGCCAGTGGTTTTTGTGCAGTACCTGGTTTGATCAGCTCTGCACAACGAATGGCGGCTGAGCGCCCAAAAACAACCAAATCCAGTAAGGAGTTTGAACCCAATCGATTGGCACCGTGAACGGACACACACGCCGCTTCGCCGATAGCCATCAAACCGGTCACAACTTTATCGGGATTATCACCATCCAGCGTCACGACTTCCGCTTTATAATTGGTGGGAATGCCGCCCATGTTGTAATGTACGGTGGGTAAAACGGGAATAGGTTCTTTGGTGACATCGACACCGGCAAAAATTTTCGAGGTTTCAGAAATGCCGGGTAAGCGTTCGTGAATGATAGCCGGATCGAGATGCTCAATATGCAAGTAAATATGATCTTTTAACGGGCCTACACCGCGCCCTTCCTGAATTTCAATCGTCATGGCGCGACTGACGACATCGCGTGAAGCTAAATCTTTAGCGTGTGGCGCATATCTTTCCATGAAACGCTCACCTTCCGAATTAGTCAGATAACCGCCCTCACCTCTTACACCTTCCGTAATTAAACAGCCTGCTCCGTAAATTCCGGTCGGATGAAACTGGACAAATTCCATATCCTGTAACGGTAAACCCGCTCGTAAAACCATCGCATTACCATCGCCGGTGACGGTATGTGCCGATGTACAAGAGAAATAACTGCGGCCGTAACCGCCGGTTGCCAGAACGGTCACATGCGCTTTAAATAAATGCAGTGAACCATCATCAAGACACCAGGCCAGAACGCCACGACATTCGTCATTTTCCATGATCAAATCAAGCACAATGTATTCAACAAAAAATTCGGCATTATGCTTTAAGGCTTGTTGATAGAGAGTGTGCAAAATCGCATGTCCGGTTTTATCAGCCGCCGCGCAGGTACGTTGTGCGGTGCCTTCGCCGTAATGCGTGGTCATGCCGCCAAAGGCACGTTGATAAATTTTGCCTTCGGGCGTTCTTGAAAAAGGTACGCCGTAATGTTCCAGTTCGATAACCGCTGCCATGGCTTCACGGCACATATATTCAATGGCATCCTGATCACCCAACCAGTCAGAGCCTTTAACGGTATCGTACATGTGAAAACGCCAGTCATCTTCGCCCATATTGCCCAAAGCCGCGCTAATGCCGCCTTGCGCGGCAACGGTATGACTGCGGGTAGGAAACACTTTAGTCAGACACGCTGTTTTTAAGCCTTTTTCGGCCATGCCAAAAGTGGCTCGAAGACCTGCACCGCCCGCACCCACGACAACCACGTCATAAGCATGCTCAATAATTTTATAATTTGCCGACATAAGTTACCCTATCAATAGTGTACGAAACACCGCAATCAATGCTGCCAGCACCAACAACAGAAAACCGAGGTTTACCGTCCAAACTGCAACAATTTTGACAAATTCAGCGGCAATATAATCTTCAATAACCACCTGCAAACCCAAGGTGGCATGATAAAAAACCGCAAGCAACCAAGCGACCATACCCAAGGTATTTAAAGGTGAGGATAACCAGGCTATCGTTTCTTGATAAGGCGCATTTAAGCTTAAATCGAGAAAAATAATCAACCAAAAAGATAAGGGAACCAGCGCCACTGCTGTGACACGCTGCATCCACCAATGCGAAGTTCCTGTTTTTGCGGAACCCAATCCAACAGCCTTGGCTAAAGGCGATCTATATTTCATAAATAATCCTTAACTTAGACAAACAGGAAGGTAATGACGGTAAGCACCAATGAACTACCCAGCTCAATCAATGCGTAACGATTAAGTGTATCACGCTCAAAACTTTTGCCGGCATCCCAGATTATATGACGCACACCGTGACATAAATGGAAAAAAAGTGCATAGATAAACCCCCAATAAATCACTTGCATTAATACTGGACGCATAAAATCCTGCATGGCGGTGTAGGTGTTGGAACCGCCCGCGACTGCGGAGAGAACATAAACAATCAAGATTAATCCGACCGACAACAGCACGCCGGTCATGCGGTGCAAAATTGAGATGACACCGGTTAAAGGAAGCTTGTAGACTTGGAGATGTGGTGAAACAGGTCTGTTTCTATTTATTGCCATCGTGTTATCCAGTGGTTGTTTTAATCAAAAATCAACGCAACGACCCTTTTTTCCCCAATCGCCATGGCGAGTATGGATCAAATTCTTTTACTTCCCCTATTTTTTCAATAAACGCTTGGGTAGAAGCATTATCGGGCATTGGCTGATCCGGTTGTACCGTACTCGTGTTGATAGTGTCTTCTATCATGTCTTTTAAAAAAACCATTTTACAATAATAACCTTTTATAGTTTCAGGTTTTATCGTTTGGATATTATTCGCGCTCACTTTTCTCTCTATGAAATCAGCGAAGGCACAAGGTCACAACCTTGTGCCGGTGAACTTTTTAACGTTTAATCACGCTCTTTTTGGGTTATATTGCCGTTATGGTCAATGATAACACTCCAATTATTACCGGCTACATTAACGGTCAAATCATATTCCTCACCAACGCCATTAGGATTTACCACCAAAATCGCCTCTTTAACAGTATAGGTATCGAAAGCGGCCTTTAAATTATCATAGGCAATAGCGGGCATCATATTAGAGGTAGTCACATCATCACCGTTAACAAAAAAATGACCATTGCCTCTATACAACTCAATTATCGCTGCTTTATCTTTCTCTTCTTTAAAAGTAATTTCATATAAAGCTTGCTTGAAATGGTTTTTCTTTTCCGCAGAAATATCGATAGCGTTTGGATGTCTTTTGTAAAATTGATCCAATATCGGTGCGGGTATCGCATCTCTACTCAAAATTTCAGCATTAACCGAAACTGATGACAATGCCAAGACTAAAAAACCCAGATTTAAAAAATTGTTACGCATTACTATCGTTACCTGTAAATGATTGTTATAAAAGTTAATTATTATTTTATTAAAGGGTATTGATTTTATAGTGCTTTGCTTCACCCTTGATCTTACCGCTTTTTTAAGGCGTTGCCATTACCACAAATGACCACCGCCAGTTTAAAACCGCCATGCCATTAAACCAAATACTGAAATAAACCATAAGCTTCCAATATAACTTACAAATGCAAAACACCAAAAGATAAATACATAAAACGATTTTTTTATGCCACTATTTATAGGCTTTGGTATAAAAATCATCCCGCTATCTTTGCATTTCATACCCGGTAGAATTGCTTTTTCAGGGTGGTATCGCCCGATTTTCCTCATAACAACTGCACGTAAAACGCACTTGTCATCCATTACCTCAAGACTGATTGCCAAGACTTGATAAAAAAATTTCTATATCTTACTCGTCCAAGGCTTACTTTCCAACATTTCAAAGTTAACCGTTCAATTATCGTGATGACTCAGCCGTTAAAAACAGAACACGGATGACATGCAATCAATCCAACAAAATTGCCTTCTGCATCAACATTTGATTATTCTGATAAAAAGGAATATCTGTATTACCCAGAACTGATGGTGGAATGTTGGCTAACTCAGACAGATTATCCATGGGAACGATAACAACCTTGGCTCCATTTTCAGAGAGCATAATGACTTTATCATCAAAGTTGATGGCCCGTTCAATGGCACCACCGACTGAAATATTACCCAGCACTGCCAAGCCGGCTTTAAGATTCTTTTTGTAAAGTGCCGAGACAATGGCAATGTAGACGGCTGAGCCTATTCCAGTGGATATGGCACCACCCAAAAGGTTACTCACCTGAATCGTAATGTCATAATTTTTCAGGGAGTGTTTATCACTCAAGATGGTTTTTTCATTGGCTCTTATATACTGATAGGTATTTTTTATATTTTCTTTGACCGCCACAGTATTGATCCCTGTTATGTTCAGCTTTCCTGAGCCCTGCACAGCAACGGTTTCGATTCGAACGAGTGCCACATTTTCCCCGTCGCTGGTACTGGTGTAACAGACGCCCGGTGAGAGCGGTGTATTTTCGATGATGTGTGAGCCTTTTTCTTCCGGCAAGCCGACAAAGAACTCTTCCTGCGTTTCTTTATCGATATAAGAGAAATGGGTATCCCAAAATTCCATGCCGCCAATGCGTTTCAGTTGTTCTTTGACACGTCTCCGCATTTCCAAGGCAATAACCAGATATTCCCTGACATCCTCTTTGGTATAAAGACCATCCGGATGCAACAGCTTAATCAGCCCCGACACCGTCTTTTTCACCGGCTTGGTGTCACGCTGTTTCAGATGACTACCAAGGGAGAAATATTCCTCAAGTGCATCCGTATAGGTTACTCGTCTTAAGGACTTTAATACTTCTGAGAAATAATCCGTACTAAACCCAAAGTTTGACGTGAAATGCTTGGGGGCAAACTTGATCATTTCCCAACCGGGAAGATAAAAATGGATACGATCCAGAAACGCTGTATCGGTATTGACTTCATCAGATAATGGACTGAATAAATGTGAGGTTTGCAAAACCGTTTCAACAGGCTGGTTAATATTTCCGTTCAAAATGATGGACGCTACGCCGGTAATTTCACCGCCCGCACCTGCCCTTGAAAATGAACCAGACTCCATATAATCCTTCATCAACGGAATGGCATCCCTGTCTTTAAATATTTTATCTGTTGCTTCGTCAAAACAGATGGCGTCCCATTGACCAACTGCACCAACCTTACCAGTCGAACCATGCACAAAAAGCTTGGCAACCGTACCTTGTCCACCTGATATCAATACGGCATAAGGGGTCAGTTCTTTATAAACAAACGACTTACCCGTAGAACGGGGACCGAGTTCAACAAAGTTAAAATTCGATTCAACCATCGGTAATAAACGTGACAGCAAGAGCATCTTGATGCGCTCTGTTACATCTTCGGCACTGGGTTCATAACCACAACTGCGCAAAATAATATCCAGCCATTCATTCTTGGTAAATTCTTTGCGTTTATTAATAACCTTGCTGTTATCAAAAGATGACAGTTGGATGGGTTTGATTTCTGTAATAACAAACGGGAAAATTTTCTGTCCTATCATAATGTTAGGATCATACTCGATATCTATAATCGCCCAGATACCGCCCATCAGCATTTTCTCATGCTGCTTCACCAGGCTATCACCGATATTCCCGTTTTTAATATTGCTGTTTTGCAACTTTGCCCAATAGATATTTTTCGTAGAATCAAGCTCAACCGATATTTTATCAATGATTTTGTAACGCCCTTTTTCCCTTATTTTGGAATGGATCAAGGCGCTTTCTTCAGGGTTGACATAATGCTCGGAAAGCACCTTCTTTACATTATCCATGCCCTTGCGGATCTGTTCTTCATCATCTGTCGAGCAGGAATTGGCAATAAGGTATTCAAGGACAAAGACAGGTACATTGGCTCCTATTTTTAAAGAACGGACGAGATCCTTTTTTACTACATAGCCCCTAAAATGTTCCAAAAGCTTAATATCCAGGTCATTCAATACTGCCATTACTATTCCTTAATTGTTAAAACAGACCACCTAAATCACGGTCTTTGTTTTGTTTTATAATTGCCTTGTCGAGCAGTGCTTTTGTTTGGGCATCCAGGAGATGGACTTCTATTTCGGGATTTCCATCGAAGGTAAATTCTTTTGCAATCAGCTCTTCGCCCTGAATAGTAAACACATCGCTTTTATTGATCTGTGCTTTATTACTGAAAAAAACCAAATACACTTTTCGATTTAAACTAAACAGGTCAGCGTTTTTATCCGCCAGTATTTTTAATTGATAAAGCTCACCCGTTACGCTTTTCAGGTCATCTTTATTTTGAATGGTGACAGTCAATGCTTGTACTGAATCATCAGTCCGCTCCCAACAAAAATAAGGCGTAACCAATTCTTGGGGCGCAACACCGCCATGAGAAAAACCATAAACACCGGGTGTTTTAAACGGATTTAGCGTGGTCGAAAAATAGAGATAATTTAAGTCGCCGTATTTTTTCTTGGCTTCAATATAACTGCCGGTTAAAGACGGCTGTTGTTCAACCGCACGAATATAGCGTTCTGCTTTCTCGGACACACCATCCAGTGACACCGAAATCTTATCGGACTCACTTAATAGCCCCGTCAATACAAAGCCATGATCGGTAATTAAATAGACTTTTGCATAGCCGCTATTAAGCAAAATCGTAATTTTTTCAGCAAAATAATCAATGGTTTCAGGGAAATATTTAAGCGCCTTATGCTGCAATTTTTCGCCCATATCATCAATATCTTTATACGTGCAGATCAGGTATTTCGAAGGTCTTGGTTCCTCGTTAACTTCATCCAGCTTGATAAAATCGATGGCAGTATTGGGGTTTTGCTCACGCAGATATTTTTCACGGTTACTTTGCACCTTTTCCGTGACGCCATTCGCCATGTAAATCCGGCTCATGTTGTTTTCTGTTTCGGAAGGAATATCGGCAAGCAAGGTTTTTTTGCTGATTTTAAAGCCGTTGTTGACCTTTTCTGCAACCAGACAGGCCATTTCATAAGCGACACCATCTCCGACAATTACAGCCGTTTTCACGCTATTTTCATCAATGATTTTCTGAAGTATGCCGGTTTGCTGTTCTTGATAGTCCGCAAAATACTTAAACCATTTATCCAGAAAAATGGCTACCAGCTCTTTGTAATGCGTCTGAAAAGGTTCCAGTAAAGCGGTTTTATGCAAAAATTCGGTATAAAGATTACGAATGGCCGTATCAAGCTTATAAAAATGCTTGGTATAAAACTCAACACACTCCGAAAATGAGCTGAGATAGGCAATGTCTTTGGAATCAAATTCAAGCAGTACCTTTATATCACCCCAAAAAGTGATCCCCAGCGCCTTTGCCTGTTTACTCTGATTTCGCAGCGATATCTTAGCCAAATAAGCCGGCAGGGTCTCTTTATTGCTTAAATGCTCGCCTATCGTTTTTAGCCATTGTTCATCGACTGAGCGAAAGGGATGGGCTAAATTAACCGCCCAGATATCCGTATCAGGCGGCAATTTATAGTTAACCAGATAACTTGAGAAGGAATCCCGAAAACTCACCGAATCCAGCCAATCGTAATAAACCGCTTCAAGTATCGGCAGGGGTTTTCCAAAAGCCAGGCCATTCAGCAGGGTCTTTACCACTTCACCGGCCAGCGTCTGCGCAGGTTTTTGGATATATTTCTGTTTCAGTAAATCATTAACCTTGTGATAGAAAGTCTCTCTCAGTTGGGCGTCATATTTTTCTGCTTCAAAAGCCGCCGGATCATGAATAAAAGGCAGCAGTTCTTTTTTAAGATCAAATATTTCCGTAGCACCCTTGTGACAAACATCAAACCAGTAACCTTTGTCTTTGCCGATACTGACTTTAGCCGCCGTAATCAGTTCGTCTTTCGGCAAGTTGATATTCAGGTTTAAGGTCTGGTGAACCTTATCTTTGATGTAGTTTTGCAGCGTGCGAATTTCAAGACAGCCATGCGTTTCGCAGTATTCACGGACAAATTTCAGCTTATCCTTTGCCGTGCGGGTATAAATCAGATATTTTTTGGCTGAGGGCTGCTCACGTTCAAGCAAATACTTGACATGCAATTCTTCAATATCCGAATTGGCACAGTAAACCGTGTAAGCTTGTTCAAGCAGGCGCAATAAAAAGTGTGCATCGCCCGATTCATCAATCAAAACGACGACCGGATGCGTTGCAAAAATACTATTCAGATCGTTTTGTAGCCAGGTATCAATCATCGTTCATTTCCGTTGAATGTCTCCATTCGTAATCTTAGAAAAATCATTTGATCCACGAAAAACACGAAAATATTCAAAGGGATACAAAATTGTATCTCGTCACCTAAAGTGTGAACGACTGTGCAATGCAACATGCTGATTACTTTCGTGCCTTTCGTGTCTTTCGTGCTTTTCGTGGACTAATTGTGGTTTGCTGTAAATAATGAGTTATCTAAGCCGCCCAATCCTCTATTCTCAATCCCGCAATACGTTCAAACTCA
>JBAXXH010000120.1:0-10656 GCA_037127995.1 Methylococcaceae bacterium
CGCTCAAAGCCGTCGGCTGTCAGCACACCTTGCTGGCCGATTCCGGCATGGAGTTGTTACGACAGGCATCGCAAGGCTTACCGAGGCAGGCAGGACGTATCCTGAAAACCGCTATGCAGATGGCCGTTCCCAAAGGCTTGAATCATCTTCCCGATGATCTGCTGCAACAAGCTATTGAGGCCTTACGATGATCATCGATATAGATAGTGAAACACTATTCCCGGAAGGGCTTTCCGATGAAGCCATCAGCGCCATCAATGATGTTCTAGCTGAGATAGCCATGCAGTGGGAATGCAAACACTATCAACAGCTGAAACGATTTCATGAGCAACAGCAGATTGACTTCTGTGATCCCTTAAAGCCTTGGTGCAGGAAAAATCTAGTCTGAAATCCTGTATTTTGTCTCGCGCTGTCTTCGGTGTGCGTTCTGCCGATAATAGCGCGGGACAATATCCATTGGCTCATCTCAAATAGGGCGGGATGAATCACCTTGAATACTGTGGGACGTAACACATGATACGTGACAATAAGTTTCATGGTGGTATCCTGTTGTAGTGCCGCCAGTGGAAATTGTCGCGAAAATTATGTCTACTAATTTGACGTGGCACATGCCGCAAAGCCAGTGTTTACAATGCATATCCACCAAACTTGCCTACATACTATTCATAACTGGGTAATCTACATAATGGTCGGTACCGGACAGGATAATTGTCGCCGTGCAAATATAGTTGGGGCATATCAACAAGCGTACCGGAGTCAAACAACTTCATTCAACCAGAATTAAAAAACTCCCCGAACACGCGACTAGCAAAAGCATCATAAGCTAGTTTAGCTGCTTCCGCTGTCCCATAATAGCCGAGGAAATAATGCTTTCCTGCATGGCGGCACATCGCCTTCCATTTTTTTGCCTGTTTGCTCCAGCTGACACCCTTATAGCCAGAGGTATTGTTGCGTGATCGCTTTGCTTTATAGCTCGCAGCAGCATTATCTGTCACCACCAAATTATCCCACTTCACATTCTTAACATTATTGTCTTTAAACCCCACCTTCACCGGAATTTCACCTGTCATATACAGAAACGCAAGGCGATTTGTGCGATACTTTTTATCATCTAACCAAAGAAACCCACTTTTATCTATTTCAAAACTTTCTGCACGTTTACCAACCCTATCAAGCCAACGATGCTGCAACCAGGTAAAGGCACCCGTTTCAGGGTCATAATAAAGTCTTTGTTTCAGTTCTTCTTGCGTGATCACCATCGCCCCCCATTAAAATAATATTAAGGAAAGTTGAAATGTGTGGAATCAGCCCAGATCCCAATCCAATCCAAGCATATAGCTTACTACACCGTAGCCAGGCATCCCCACTATTTTTGTGAGGATTCGTAATTAAAATACACGCACAATGATGGCGTAATTTAGAAGCTTGGTGTAAAAATAGTTCGAGTCAACCAGATTATTGTCACCAGCAAGGCTTCAATCTTAAAACCTAATCGGTGTCCGGTTTTAAAAATCAATCTCAACTATGCCTGTCTGTTAATGGCATAGACTGGCTTATTTTGGCCGATTGTGACTATTCGTTTCGTGCCGGAAATAATTCCGGATAGCTGTCATTCAAATCAGCTATATTAAAGTAAGTCCATCGGCTCCAGCCGACCCAAACCCACCGGTCAGCTATAATTTTACGCTTCCCTAAACCTGCCATTCGCGAAGCTCAGTAAACAACATTAAGCGGGCAGAAGCTAATGTTGACTTGGTACTATGAAAGGCAGTCAAAAAAATATTAATCGTATGAACCCGACTTTATGAGCAACAGCGTAACAAAAACATGGTTGCCATTTTTCGTAACAAAATACCCATATAAAAAATCAAAGTGCCAAATTTGTAAATCCAGTTGAGTTTCGATGTACAACTTTTAAGTCTATACCACGAATGAAGATACAATAAAATTAGTGATAATTAGCGGGTCTAATATTTCTTGATTAATTTTAGTGTTGGATGTTGACCTGTATGCAATAGAAACAATTCCCATATTGCTAATGGTATTACTCTATGATTTGTTTGTCCTATTGGTGTTTCATATCCGGCCCACGTTTTGTACCCTGCTTTCTTAGCTGATGATACCAATTCAGCCGCCTTGCTCTGTGTCAAGTTGAGACTTTCACGAATTAGACGCACATCATCTGGACTTGGCTGATTGATACGTTGAATAATTGGTTTAGCTAGCATTATTACAGGGAAACGCCTTTATCCTGGTTCGAATCTTCTCTTTCACCACAAGTATTTTGATGGCCATAGGAATAACCGCGTTGCTGTTCAAATTGGCGGTATTTCTCTACCACAACAGGATCAGTCAGATCTCCGATTATTTGATTATCAGCATCCAATCCGTCTAATCCTTTAATGGAAAGGATTGTCTTGCCCCATTCATTTCTTTCTAATCGATCACTCTTGAACTTTAGTAAATAAGTATCGAGTATGCCAAGTCCAGGTTTATCAATCTCATTACTCAGTGCAGTGAGATAATGTGCCTTGTTAGTATCTGCCCAAGTAATAGAAAATCCGGCGCGATATATTAGTTCAAGGTGAACAAGCAGCATTGTCCGTCCATTGCCATCGAGAAATGGGTGTCCATAAGCGAACAAACCCATTACTTCACCTGGCTTTTTTGCCATTAGATCCATTTCTTGACCAATCCGCAATCCTTCTTCAATAGCGCGACGCGAATCAAGAGGATGACAAAACAAGACTGCGCCCTTTGCCACAGCTAAGTCAGGCATTGTAGATGACCGATCTTGTCCAGCCCAAGGGTAATAATCAGAAAAAAGAATCCGGTGAACTTCTAAAAAATGTGAGTAGACCAATTTTTTTTGGATTGACAGATAATCAAGCGCTTTATCTAAATTTACACGAAAAAGCTCATGCTCGAAATTTTTAATATCTGACTCAATCTTATCTTTTCTGACATTTCGCAAATAACCAGCAGATTCAAAGTCTAAGAATGGGTCAAACATTGCGGTTCTCATCAAGATAACTTCCTAGAAGAGACACCATAGTAGGCCCATCAATTACATTAGCTCTCCTTAATGCAACAATAAGATCTTTAGTTTCGTCACTTGCGACCTCGTCACCAGAGAGCCTCGTAATCACTTCGGCTAAATCATCGCTTGGCGTTCTAACATAGGAAACCCCATAACGCCGTGCAATCTCTATTATGTACTCTCTTAGCCCTGCTGTAGGAATGGTAAGGGCTTCTTTTTTTCGATCTATCTCTTTCAAAAGACGCATGATTTTCTCAATTACTATAGATACATAATTAGGTATGATAATAGACGCTATGCGTCTATTGGTCAAGCATAAAGTCAAGGGAGCCATTTGCGCTGTAAAATAACACATTGATTAATAAGATAAATTATTTTTCACAAATTATTTTATCATTCTAACATATTGTAATTATCAGCTTTAATTCTGGGGTGGAAATTTGTAAAAAACGCATTCCATCAAAATCTACCCCCCCCCTCAACCCCTGATTCTACTGTTGAAAATTGGGGTGAACGAATTTTACGGGGCGCTACAGACTAGAAATATCAAGGCTTACAGAGCAGCGCAAATGGCTCTGCTTGGGACTATAAGTCGTGAAATTAAATTAGTAATCCTACGTTGAGAACGCTGATTTTTAACCGCCATTGCCAAGGCTTTTGTCTGTGCAATAACCACCACTAACTGTTTACCTCGGGTGACGCCGGTATAAAGTAAATTTCTCTCCAGGAGCATGAAATGTTGCATTGCCAAGGGAATAACAACGACAGGATATTCAGACCCTTGAGCTTTGTGAATGCTGGTGGCATAGGCCAGAGCGATTTCATCCAGTTCGTTAAAATCATAGTCCACGGTGCGTTCATCAAAAATAATCTGAAGCAGGCTTTCATTAAGATCTATGTTGAGAATAACACCAATATCCCCATTAAAGACTTCCTTGTCATAATTGTTGATGCGCTGAATAACCTTATCGCCGGGTGCATAGGTTGAACCATAACGAGTGACCTTGGGTTCGCTTTGTCCATTCAAGCGTGACTGTAATTCAATATTGAGTGAACGCGCACCCAAGCCACCCCGATTCATTGGCGTAAGAACCTGTATATCATTTACGGGATGTAACTTAAAACGCTGCGGTATCCGCTCAATGACAACTTGCATTAATTTTGCAAAAATTTCTTCTGGCGTTTCCGCGTAGATACAATAAAAATCGCTCAACGCTTGGGAGTGATCTGATTGAGGTACTTGGCCTTGATTGATTCGATGTGCATTAGTGATGATTTTCGAGGTACTGGCTTGCCTAAAAATCTCCGTTAATATAACCGTCGCAAGTTGTCCTGAATCGATAATATCAGCCAGAACGGCGCCAGGACCTACCGAGGGTAATTGATCCACATCGCCAATAATCAACAATGCGGCTGTCGAAGGAACGGCTTTTAGTAATTGATTCATTAACACCACATCCATCATTGATGCTTCATCAATTACCAGACAATCAATCTCCAGTTGAAAGTCTTCATTACGCTTAAAAGCAAAAATAGACGGGTCAAACTCCAACAACCGGTGAACGGTTTTTGCTTCTAATCCGGTCGATTCAAAAAGTCGCTTTGCAGCCCGCCCCGTTGGTGCACAAAGTCCAATAGTTATCTGTTTGGCACCGAGGATCTTCAGGATGCTATTAACCAAGGTGGTTTTGCCGACGCCTGGACCGCCGGTAATCACAGCAACTTTGTGCTTTAGAACCAACTCAATCGCCGTACGCTGAGAAGCTGACAAGGTTAATCCGGTTTGTCCTTCCACCCAAGGAATCGCTTTCTGTGCATCAATAGAACCCCAAGGGGGCTGACCTTGATTAAGACGCAGCAGATGCGTTGCACAGCCAACTTCGGCTCTGTAAAGCGGCGTTAGAAATATGAATTCTTGTTGGTCATTGATCTCGGCAATCAAATTACCTTCACCCAGTTCCGCAGTAATTGCACTGTCAATGATAGATGCCGGTATTTCTAATAACTTAACCGCCATATCACACAACGTGGGTCGAACCGCTGCGCAATGACCTTCACCTGACCATTCTTGCAAAACGTGACGGACACCGGCTTGTGCTCTTATCAGCGAATCTGGCGCGATACCCAAATTCTGCGCCAGTGCGTCAGCGGTTTTGAAGCCAATACCGTGAATATCGAGGGCTAAGCGATAGGGATTTTCTCTGACTTTTTCAATGGCTTGTTCGCCATAGGTTTTATAAATTCGCACTGAGCGTGACGTGCCCACGCCGTGGGATTGTAGAAAAACCATAATCCCACGAATTACTTTTTGCTCACACCATGCGCTACTGACGCGTTGTTGTCGTTTTTTACCAATGCCAGGCAATTCCAGTAATCGTTCCGGCGTTTGTTCAATCACATCAAATACAAGATCACCAAAGGCTTTGACTAATTTTTTGGCAAAATGTGGACCGATTCCTTTGACCATCCCTGAACCCAGATATTTCTCAATGCCGTCCAAGGTAGTCGGTGCAACGATTTTTAAAACGGTTGTTTTAAACTGCTGTCCATGTTGACGGTCATTAATCCAGAAGCCTAGACATTCAACATACTCGCCGGCAGTAACACTAGCCGCTGACCCAATTACCGTTACAACGTCTCGATAGCCTTTTACATTGATTCGTAAAACGCAAAAACCTGATGATTCACTATGAAAAGTCACGCGCTCTATTGAGCCCTGCAATTTAACCAGTGGGTTGTCAGCGGCATGAGGTGAATCAGGTTGAGAATTCATCAGGTATTTTGGAGGGATCTCTATTTTGTTATAATTAAATTTACTGTAGTCCAGAATCTACATTATAAATATACTACTTTGTAGGCTGAGTAGTTATTAACCTTTATTACAGCCCTGTGGAATGAGCCAAGACTGGCTAGGTTTGTCGTGTTTAGCGTAATCAGCAACGGGGATTTTTTCACCCGTTACACTCTCGATTTCATCGACTGATACCAAATAGTTATCCAGGTTTTTTCTGGTTGCTTCTTGAGAGTTAGGCACAATCCATGCAATTGCACGTTCATCTTGGCCGGTGCCCCGAATGACCACTTTCCAAAAAGCAGTCGGTGTTTTAACGCCATGTGACTGAACAAAATAATCATTCTCTTGATTATTTCCCCATATCACGCCGCCGATCACCAGTAATTCTGATATGTCTCGATAGCACTCCACAATCTCCTCAGTTTGCAGCCAAGCCCCACGGTTCATGTTTGCTGCTTGCGGCAGAATATTGGTCATCGTATTAGTGGCTTTAATCGCTTCTTCAGAGACGTCTAAATGATTGGCTGGCACTTGGTGGCCACGATCGTAACCTTGGCCGTAGGCATTACTGCTAAACTGCTGACACTCAGCTGGCACATTCTGATCAAGAAAGAATTTGTCATAACGTTTGGCATTGCCACTATCGCGTTGCGCCACATATTGGAATTTTATTGCCCCGCGTTTTGAACAATCCAGCCAGATTGTGAAGCCAGGGTAATCAAGTTTTAGAACATTTCCGGCTCGTGTAATTTGAGTATTGCTTTCAGAAATAGGCGCTGATTTTGATGATGCTGAGTTTGAATCAGGCTTTGATTGTTTATGATCACGGTTAAGATAACTGGAACAGTCCTTAACTGATTTGCTAACACTGCCGTCATTGCAGACAAACTGAGATCCGTCACAATGCGAGATACCTGCTTTTTTTCCTGAACACGGTGCCGCCGCCAAACTGGTTAACGGTAGTAGTAATAGTGCCAACAATATAATTTTGTTCATTTAGTGTGAGTCATTGGATGATTGAAACTAAGCCCAATAAGGCAATTGGATACAGTTGCCTTAATATGACAATTGTTTTGCGTAAAAGATATATTATTCAATTGTATAGCAAACAACAACTTTGTAACCTGTTAAAATGTACCTTTATTATTAAGGGAGTTGCAGATGGTCAAATCAGAGTGGGTGCGAGTATTAAGTGACAAGTTGCCTGAACTTCAGATAAAAGATGTGGTGTTGGCTGTAGACTGTATTTTTGAGCATATGAAGACGGCATTGGAAAATGGTGAACGCATTGAGATTCGTGGCTTTGGAAGCTTTGATTTGCGTCATCAATCGGCTCGGCTTTCGCGTAATCCAAAGACTGGCGAATCCGTAAACTTGGCAGCAAAGGTAAGACTTCATTTTAAGCCAGGCAAAGAGCTTAGGGATCGTGTTGATGCCGCACGGAACAAGTGCCGGATTACAGAATAATTGGGAAGATTGAATAGTGACAATGGACATTGATCGTGTTGTATCAGAAACGGAATTATTAGTTGATGTCGTAATATCTGAAAGCAAAGTTTGGCTGTGCCCAGTGTGCGGAATAAAACGGAATGTGGCTAATCATGCAAAATGCTCAAAGATTACTCAACTTAAGCATCAACAGGAACGAGATAAACAGAGTGGCAAAAATACTGTAACTTTATAATAGCCTTGAACCATTGAATAGTATGGTACACAGCCGAGAAACGGGGTTTGTTACTCCATGATCCGGAGGGTGTTTTCAATACCAATGCGTCTAAAATAAGAAATCAAATACTTTGTAGGCTATCTGATCTGTTAATTCATCTTAACCAAAGTAACTTTTCACCGTCAGTTGACGGCCATTATGTAGATTGCTCAGTTATGAATAGCGGTATTACAGCGAGCATGGCAGCCGCAGTGTTGAGTCGCCGAAGCCTTGCTCAAGCTCTACATAATTAAAGGGTCTTCAGGAACTCTAGCAAAGAGTCCAGGCCATGCGGCCAAGCGTAATGTTGAATAGCCACGCCTTGGACTTGGCATGAAGTATAACAATGGATTTCATGGTGGCCTTCTGCTGTAGAGCCGCAAGTGGAAATTTTAGCGAAAATTATGTCTACTAATTCGACGTAATACATGCCGCAAAGCCAGTGTATATGCGGCCCATCAGCCAAACTTGCCTACATAGTATTCATATCTGAGCAATCTACATAATACTCAGCTATGTAAAGTGCATCGATGGTTACAGGCTGCGAAGCTCTAGCTCATTGATCTAAAGAAAAATTTGAAGTCTATTAACTCCCATCTTATCTGAAAATCGTTTAGTTTTGAAAAATACAGAATGGAGTCGGCCTTTCTTTCTCAACGTTTATCGCTGCATTGGAATCATTTGGTTGGAAGTGGGTTAAATCGTTGCGACAATCGCTTTTAAGGCGTTTTAATGGGTTATATATAGTTGCGCAGTAGAGTTTTGTGACGCCATGCGGTTAAGTTCCGTGGATGGGCCATCGTCTTGGAGGCGGTATGACCTCTTGCCATGGGGCATCCCGCCGGTGAACGCCAAAATCGTCCGGTGTGCCTTGCAGGCCGAGCTAGTTTGTGGCGTGAATCGTGGATAGGTGAAACTTTTATCTTCGGCCCTATTCAAATGGGAATCGACCCACTGCCTTCCCTGTTTGACTATGCCAGTCCGCAATGATTTTACCCTGTTCCGTTGGGGCTGATTTGGCAAGATTTTCTTCTGGCGGAGGTAGCTGTAGTAAAATATGAGCGATGGAATGGGCATAAAACTGATTGTGACCGCCAACCGGAATTCTGTCTGAATATCCCCGAACGGGATGCCTTGGGGCTTGTGGGCGGGTATGCCCAGCTTTTGATTAATACGCCTATTTGGGCGTTAGGTGACTCGATGAAAATGGCCACTTATTATGGTGCGGTCAAACCGCTTTTCTTCTGCCTGGTCGTGGCGACCATGGCTTTGTCGGTAGTCATGCGAGCAAATTCGAACGCAACCTTTGTCAGCCAAGACATGCTGCCTTATGGATTCTCTATGACATCCTTGCAAGGCGTCAACGAAGTCGATCCGCGCAAGGCCATCACCCTGGAGGCGGTGGGTTTTGGTGCCCGCTTGTCCAAGGTCGAACTGCTAGACGACACGGGAAAAGTCCTGTTTTGGGCGAAGGATCAAACCAGCCTTAGCCTGCCCACCCCCCTGGCCTTCGGGACTCGCCATACGATCAAGGTGACGGCGGAGCGGTCTTGGTTCGGACAGTCCGAAACCCGCGAAGTTAATTTCACAACGGTCGCCGTGCCGAAGTTGGAAGGATCCGCCCTTAGCATGTTGGGGCCGGATGCATCGATGACCCTGCATTTCGACCGGCCAGTGGGTGAAGTGCAGGCCACGGGCGACTTGACGTTGAGCGCGGAACCCGATGCCACCGGCCAGAACATCCGGTTGCTGGCCAGTGCTTATGCGCAAGATCATAGTTATGCAGTCCAGTTGAACTATAAAACCACCACGGGCGTCCCCCTGCCGCCGCTATACCTGGAATTGATGACCCCGCCACCCCTTGCCGCCGAGACCAATGTCAGGGGATTGACAAATTTAGGTTTGGTGTTGCCACTGCAAGTGACCTTTAGCGAACCGTTGGCCGATCAGGCCAACGCGGCGAGCAATCTCCAGGTGCGGACCCGCGATGGCAAAGCCATCTCTGGAAAATGGAGCTGGATTGGGCAGCGCCATCTTAAATTTACCCCCCAACCCGCGTGGCCGGCCTCAAGCACCATCGAAGTCAGCGCCGACGAGCAGAACTTAAGAAGCGTGCGGGGCGGAACGCTGAAGCAAGCCCTGATCGAGCAATTCAGCACCGGCACGGATCGGAGGCTCTTCGTTTACCTGGACAGCCAACGTGTGGAGGCTGTGGAAAATGGCGAAGTAGTCCGTACCTTTAAGGTCAGCACGGGCAAAAGCAAAACACCCACGGAGACGGGTTCTTTTTATATTTATGACCGCTACCGCTACAAGACCATGCATAGCGATGTCGGCAAGGGGCAGCGCGGTTTCTATGAAGTGGAAGATGTCCCGTATACGCAGTTCTTTCATAAAGACAATGCCTTCCATGGCGCGTTTTGGCACAATAATTTCGGCCATCCCGCCAGCCATGGCTGCGTCAATATGGCCACCAAAGACCAAAACAAGCGCTGGCCTAATGTCTCCGAGGATGCCGGATGGCTTTATGGTTGGGCGGCGCTGGGCCTGCCGGTGACGGTAATGCATAAGGCGCCAGAGCCGATGCAGGCCGGTCATGTTCCAGCT
This sequence comes from Methylococcaceae bacterium, assembly GCA_037127995.1. Classification (GTDB taxonomy): domain Bacteria; phylum Pseudomonadota; class Gammaproteobacteria; order Methylococcales; family Methylomonadaceae; genus Methylobacter_C. Next base: position 10,147 of record JBAXXH010000120.1, read on the forward strand.
GAAGAAAGCAAAATCGCGAATGAGGAGGTCCGTGCCGTGCCACCCGAGGCGGCTGCTAGGTAAGCGCTTTCCGGTAGAGTAGTTGTTCAGGTAGGCAGTCATATTTAATTGCAGAGAACTGGTCTTCCAGTATGACTATTGCCGAATTGCTTTCTAAAAAAATGGTGGTGGAAGAATTTCAAGGCTATAAGCGGTCACTAATCTCTAAAGCCAAGCTAGAAATTATTGTTGAACAACGAACATCTTAACTGGATAACATGCCAATGTGCGTAAAAAATAGTTTCCAAATAACGTTAGATCATAATTAATCAACAATATGAATGGTGGGGTTTAGCCAGCTGTGCCAAGTTAGTTCACTCGAATCGATTGTCCGCTTTTCATGGGGGATCGAACGGTCAGTTATGGGATGCCGATGGCCGCTGTGGGTCGCTATGGATAGCTATCCATAGCGACCCCTATGTATAGTGCCTAACTATGTATAGATATGTTTCATTTCGACTTGTACCCCTT
>JBAXXH010000121.1:0-10619 GCA_037127995.1 Methylococcaceae bacterium
GGCGGGATTTTCTGTGCCCAGGCTTCCTTTGGTTAAGGGGTCTGAATAATTACGAAGTTGTCTCAAGAGAGGATTTTATTACTTTTCCACAAGGTGAGATTGGATTGCCATGGAGATATTCTATTGTTTCCGATAACAATCTCGGCACCCTTAATATCAGTGCAGAAGTAACCCCAGTGCCTATTCCTGTTGCCATATGGCTTTTTGGTTCTTCAATTTTAGGATTTGTATTCTTACAAAAACGCGACTACCAGTTTACATAGTACATCCAGTTATAATTTGGCGTATGTCTCCTTGGGGTCTAGGCTATTCTGTTAACCAGCGCCAAAGCAATGTCTGTGCAAGAAGAGAACGAGGCCAATAGTATAGCTAGCTGATAGTAGCTGAATAGGATAAATCAGATTTAAATTATTCTCCGTACAGTTATTGATAGAACTCCAAGCGCAAATCTAAGATTAGAATTCTCAATTATTACCGACTAATTAAACTAGAGACTCTTGTATTAAACATTTCCAGACCTATATTGTCTGTTATTCATGTTAAACAATCTCCGGGAAATCCTGATGAATACTCGCTTAGTAAAACCGCTGTTATTGATGTCTCTTTTATCCATTTTCGGGTCAACATCCTTGACATTACAGGCGGCCGGTATGCCCCCTTATGTTGACGGACAGCCAGTTCCCTCTTTGGCACCCATGCTGGAACGCGCCATGCCGGCTGTGGTGAATATCTCTACGTCAACCAATATTCGGATTAGCGAAAATCCGTTGATGCAGGATCCTTTCTTTCGTGAATTTTTTAATGTGCCCGAACAATTGCAACGGCAACAGAAAAACAGCCTGGGGTCAGGCGTTATTATCGACAGCAGTCAAGGTTTGGTACTGACCAATAATCACGTCATTGATAAAGCCGATAAAATCATGGTCACCTTGCATGACGGTCGCCAACTCAACGCGGAATTAATCGGCACCGATCCGGCATCCGATATCGCCATCATTCGGATTCCCGGCAACAATTTAACCCAGCTGCCCATTGCTGACTCAAGCCAACTAAAAGTCGGTGATTTTGTCGTCGCGATTGGCAGTCCATTCGGGCTGAGCCAGACAGTCACTTCGGGTATTGTCAGTGCTTTGGGGCGTTCCGGTCTGGGCATAGAAAAATTTGAAAACTTTATCCAGACTGATGCGTCGATTAATCCAGGCAATTCCGGCGGTGCTCTGGTCAATCTTCGGGGTGAATTAATCGGCATGAATACGGCAATTCTGGCACCCACGGGCGGTAATGTCGGCATTGGTTTTGCCATTCCCGCCAATATGATTATGACCATTAAAGAATCGCTGGTTAAACACGGCGAAGTGAGACGGGGTTTATTGGGCGTAACTACCCAAGATTTAACGCCGGAACTGGTCAGTGCGTTTAACCTGGAAAACAAGCAAGGTGCCGCCATCAGCCGCATTGAAAACAATTCACCGGCGGCAAAAGCCGGTTTGGAACCGGGTGATATTATTGTTGCCGCTAATGGCAAAGCGGTTAAAAACAGTCAAGATATAAACAATATCATCGGGTTATTACAAATTGGCGACAAGGTTAGTATAGAATTCTTCCGTGGTAACGAGAAAAAAGAAGTGACCACGATGATCGGCAAACCGGTGCAACCCCAATTGGCCGGTGAAAAATTGCATCGTTTATTACAAGGCACAGTGCTGGGTGTAACGCAAAAAGATCAGGTTGAAGGTATTTTACTTGAGAAAATTAATACCTCGTCCTACGCTTGGCGAGTAGGTTTGCGCCCCGGTGACGTGATCATATCGGCAAATCGCTATCGTGTGCGTAATCTTGAAGAGTTAAAACAGGTGGTTGATCCGAACAATGCCCTGTTAATTAATATCCAACGTGGACAGGAAGGCTTCTTTGTTGTGTTAAGATAATAGAACAGGCGCAAGGCTAAAGGTACAAGGCGAAAGAACTTGTTTTGACTTTGCCTTTTGTCCTTTGCCTTTGGCCTTCCTATAATAAAATATGAATACAGATAAACAATTTATCCCCTTAAACATTGCCATATTGGTGGTTTCCGATACGCGCACCGATGCCGATGACACGTCGGGTAAAACCTTGGTAGAGCGTGCAAAGGAAGCCGGACATCAGGTTATTGAAAAAAAAATAGTGCCTGATAATATTTATCAGATCAGGGCTGTTATCTCAAACTGGATTGCCGCAGATAACATTAATGTGGTGATAAGCACCGGTGGCACCGGCGTAACCGGCCGGGACGGAACGCCGGAAGCCGTGGTACCTTTACTGGATAAAGTGCTGGATGGTTTTGGCGAAACCTTCAGAATGCTGTCTTATCAGGACATTAAAACGTCAACCATCCAGTCCAGAGCGCTTGCCGGAGTCGCTAATGCAACCTATCTGTTTTGCCTGCCCGGCTCATCCGGTGCCTGTCGCACTGCCTGGGATGCGCTAATTAAAGAACAACTGGACTACCGCACCCGACCATGCAATCTGGTTCAACTCATGCCCAGACTACTGGAAAAATAATATGCAATCCTGTTTTTTATTTCTGGGTGCGATCAGCGCACTAATCGGCGTTGGCATGGGTGCCTTTGGCGCACATGGTTTAAAAACCGTCTTAAGTCCCGAACTGTTAACTGTCTATCAAACCGGCGTCACCTATCAAATGTGGCATGCGCTGGGTCTGATAGCTATTGCACTTATGCGCCAGCAAGTCCCCGAATCCAAATTACTGGGCTGGGCAGGCTGGCTAATGTTTATTGGCATACTCGTATTTTCTGGTAGCTTATATCTACTGGCACTACTCGATTTAAAATGGTTAGGCATGATTACGCCTTTTGGCGGTGTCAGTTTTATCACAGCCTGGTTATTAATCGCTATTTTTGCAGCAAAAAAACCACATCACAACAGGTATTCACATGCGCGACGCTAATCCCCAAACCATTTATTTAAAAGACTACACCGTACCTGACTATCTGATTCATAGTGTCGATTTAAATTTTGACCTGGCTGAAGACAACACACGCGTTGTCTCAAGGCTAACCTTAAGCCGCAATCCTGCCAGTCAAACCGGTGATGCTGCCTTGATTTTGGCGGGTGAAAACTTAGGCTTAATCAGCGTGGTTTTAAATGACGACAATCAATTAACCGACCAAAACTACCTGCAAACTCCGGATTCGTTAATTATTCATGAAGTGCCGCAGCACAGGAGTTTTGTGCTGACCATCGAAAACACCATTAACCCGAAAGCCAACACCGCCCTGGAAGGCTTGTATCTGTCCAATGGCATGTTATGCACCCAGTGTGAAGCGGAAGGATTTAGAAAAATCACTTATTTTCTCGATAGACCCGATGTGATGGCGCAATTTACCACGACTCTGGCGGGCGACAAAGACCGCTATCCGGTTTTATTGTCCAACGGCAACAAAATCGCGCAAGGTGAGTTAGCGGATAATCGCCACTGGGTAACCTGGGAAGACCCGTTTAACAAGCCGTGTTATTTATTTGCACTGGTTGCAGGCCAACTGGACTGCATTGAAGACAGTTTTACTACACAATCCGGTCGCAACATCAGTTTGCAGATTTTTGTTGAAAAGCACGATCTGGATAAATGCGCCCATGCCATGCAATCGCTTAAAAATGCCATGCTTTGGGATGAACAAGTCTATGGTCGTGAATACGATCTGGATTTATACATGATTGTTGCCGTCGGTCATTTCAATATGGGCGCGATGGAGAACAAAGGGCTTAACGTATTTAATACCAAGTTTGTACTGGCGCGACCCGATACCGCGACTGACTCTGATTACGAGCATATTGAAGGCGTTATCGCCCATGAATATTTCCATAACTGGACAGGCAATCGCATTACCTGTCGGGACTGGTTTCAGCTCAGTTTGAAAGAAGGTTTTACGGTATTTCGCGATCAGGAATTTACCGGTGACCGCACTTCCAAAGCGGTAAAACGCATTGAAGATGTTATCAATTTACGCACCCGTCAGTTTGCCGAAGATGCCGGCCCCTTGGCGCATCCCATACGACCGAATGCTTACATGGAAATCAACAATTTTTACACCTTAACCGTGTACGAAAAAGGTGCCGAAGTCGTCCGCATGATTCATACCTTGCTGGGCGCTGAAGGCTTTCGTAAAGGCAGCGACTTGTATTTTGAGCGCCATGATGGACAGGCCGTCACCTGTGATGATTTTATTAATGCGATGGAAGCCGCCAACACTGTTGATTTAAGCCAATTCCGGCGTTGGTATGAGCAGGCAGGAACGCCGGTATTAACCGTTCGACAAACTTACGACCCGGATGCACAAACGCTGACGTTAACCCTTAATCAGTATTGCCCGTCAACCCCTGGACAAGCCGTTAAGGAGCCGCTGCACATTCCGGTTACGTTGGGTTTAATCAACAAAGACGGTTCTATCGCACCGTGTAAATTGCAAAACGGCACGACGGATGAAGTCATTTTACAACTGACCCAAGCCGAGCAAAGTTTTACCTTTGAGGATTTAAAAGAACAACCTGTCGTATCACTATTAAGAGGTTTTTCTGCGCCCGTTAAGTTGGTCATGACGCGTAGCCTTGAAGAACTGGCGTTTTTGTTAAGCTATGACCGTGATACCTTTAATCGCTGGGAAGCAGGACAGCAACTTGCCGGACAAATTATCGCCGGACTGATCGCTGACTTACAAAACGACCGGACGTTGCAGCTAAACCCGATAATTATCGCTGCGTTTAAACAAATCATGGAGCAATCGTGGGCTGACTTGTCGTATTTTTCCTTATTATTAAGCCTGCCGTCAGAAACTTATCTGGCCGAGCAAATGCAGGTTGTCGATGTAGAAGCCATTCATACCGCTCGCGAGTTTGTTTTGCTAACGCTGGCCGAACAACTACAAGCGCAGTTTAAATCCCTGTACCTGGAAAATCATCGGGAAGAGTCAGGATTATTTGACGCCGGCGCTATTGGCCGCAGACGTATCAAAAACACCTGCCTGGCTTATTTAGGCCGACTTGGGCAAGCAGATAGTCAGCAATGGTCACAGCAGCAATTTGCTGCGGCTAAAAACATGACCGATCAAATAACTGCTTTAGCGGTTGTTGTCAACGGCTCGCACCCGGCCAAACAACAGTGCCTGGCCGATTTTTACCAACAATGGCAAGACGAAGCCCTGGTTATTGACAAATGGTTTGCACTACAGGCCTCCAGCCATAACCCGGATACCTTTGCCAACGTTCAGGCCTTAATGCAACATCCTGCATTTGATTTAAAAAATCCAAACCGGGTTAGAGCGTTAATTGGTGCATTTAGCCAAGCCAATCCCTTGCATTTTCATGCCGCCAATGGACAAGGTTATCAATTTTTGGCGGATCAAATTATTGCCCTCAATACCTTAAACCCGCAGGTTGCCTCACGTATGTTAAGCGCCTTAACGTCATGGCGCAGATATGATCCAGGCAGACAAGCGCTAATAAAAGCACAATTGGAACGGATAATAACCACCGAGGCTGTTTCTAAAGATGTTTATGAGGTGGCCAGTAAAAGCCTCGCCTGAACAATTTTTTGATTCTTACCTTCGCTAGGTAACTTGAAATAAATAAACTGCCACGGATTCACAGATTAAACCTATTTATAATCTGAGAAGCTGTGGCAGTTTTTACAGGGTATCTTTACAGCTCAACACCGTAAAGGTGTCAGTATTTTTTACAATGTTTTCCAGCCCTAAAATCATCTCTAAAGATTCCTTCAGAATACGCACCCTCTTCAATTCACTATAATCAGCATTCATTATCATTAACACAATCCATTGATTTATTTTAATTTTTAAAATTTAAACAGCAACTACCCCATAGACCTAACACAATAGGCAATGATCATATTGATAGCATTTCTAATCAATGTAAGCTGATTGTTACTCGCTTGGCCACCTTCAAACTGTCAGCTTTTTTTACACCCGTTATAGATTCTCAATCAAGAGTTGGTATTTTATATACCCATAAAAACTTTAATCATAATAGTTTTCATAAGGTTATCTTCACATAATAATTTTTGGAATGAATAATGCTTTTAGTTTAACGTGATTCAAAAATTTAAGACTATTTTCTATCACCGTTTAAATTAATTGAGTTAGACTATAATATACGGTAACTCAAAAATCATTATTTAACCTGGATCTTTTCAAGGTGTCTACGATGAAAAAAAAGCAATTTTTGGCTATCATGCTCTTGGCGCAAGCCTCGCTGGCATCTGCAGCAAATTTTTACACTAATGTATACACTGACGAGGCGACTTTTCTCACGCACATAAAACCAGGCTACTACCTTGAGGACTTTAGCAATTATACTTATGACGTAAATGGTAGCTTCCCCCTTGATGGAACTCAGATGACACAAAACTATGGGCCAATAAATGGCTATAGCTGGACTGCCTCCACAATTCCAGGCGGCAAAGATCAACCATCAAGCGGCTTGTTTTCATTAACAAGGTCTCTTTCAACGTTTGCAGCCGAGGATTTACTTGCCATCACCTTCACGGGTCGTCCGGTAACAGCACTGGGGGGTATTTTTGCAAGTACAGACATAATCGGGGATGTGGCTCAGCAAAAGGTCATTGTCACATTAAGCGATAACACCATTGTCAAGTTTCTCGGATCCGATTTTCTTGGCTTCACCAGTGATATTGCCATCGCCTCACTAACGATTGATGCGGTGGATGTTGACCGGAATGACCCGAATAATGTATTTTGGCCCAAACTGGCACACTTCTATGTTGGTGTTGTACCCGTACCTGGCGCTATCTGGTTATTTGGCAGTGGCTTGTTGGGATTGTTTAGCTTAAAGCGATGCAGTAAGTTCGGGTAATTAAAGCCTGGACGATTTTACAGATACCATCCCCTCAAGGGATGTTATCTGTCCCGATTGGGTAGCAGAATCAGTCATACGAAATAAATCAAGAGGTCTGCAAAGTGTCCTCAACACAAAAATCAGCACTTTTACTCGCCCATCTTAAATCCAACTGCTTATCCGTCAGTCAACTTCCTTAAACTGCCTGCCAGGAGGGAGGCTGTCCGAGAATAGGAACCGTAGCGAGGGGATGCCATTTTGAGTCAGATTTTTTGATCATTTGAGGCGAATAATTGTTCTATTTAACGTTGTGAACGGAAAATCTGGCCGAAACAGCTTTTCCGCAGCAGGTTTTCTATTCTTGGACAGCCTCCTAGAGGCTTGCTTTTGACTTTGCTGCAAGCATCCTTTAAAATCAAAACTCCTCAATTGGAATCGTCGGCACTGACACTGGCGGGATTATAAGTTTCCGGCATGTGTGCCGCGCATTATCCTTGCTAAGGTAGAAGCTGCGTTCTTTAGGTAGGGGCAATTCTCCAGACATAAACATAAAATAAACGATGACCTTTTCCTCTCCTCAAGCAAGCAGCTCTGCCGACTCCAACAAAGTATCCACTCTCATGCGAAATCGCTGGATTCTGGTTTTTACCTTTATTATCAGTGCTTATATGCTGTTCGGTCGGTTGGGAGGCTGGCCGTTAATATCACCTGATGAAGGGCGTAATGCCGAAGTAGCCCGTGAGATGAGTCAATCCCATTCCTGGCTGGTACCCACTTATGACGGACTTGCCTATCTTGACAAGCCGGCTTTTTACTTCAAGACTATCGCACTGTCTTTTTCATTGTTCGGGGAATCAGAAACTACCGCCAGACTGTCTTCCGCTTTCTTTGGTTTTTCTCTGCTCGTGGTAACGTTCCTGTTTTGCCGTCGCCTGTACGACCAACGAACTGCCATGCTTGCCATGCTGATCGTCGCGACAACCCCGCTGTACATGGTTTTTTCGCGGTATGTCATTTTCGATATGACCCTGGCCTTTTTTGTAAGCTCCACCATTTTTGCGTGTTTTCTGGCAGAAGAGAGTGAAGAAAAACAACGAATACGCTGGTATCTGCTGGGTGCCTTAACGGCGGGCATTGCCACCTTGATTAAAGGTCCTGTGGGTTTTATTATTCCCACGCTGGTGATTGCCGTCTTTAACGGCTTTGAGGGTCGACTGAGCGTCATGAAGCGTACCTTTGCCCTGCGTAATTGGCTGGTTTTTTTTGCCGTTGTACTGCCCTGGTTTGTTGGACTGTCAATTCTTCGTCCCGACTTTCCTTATTACGGCATTATGAGGGAATCCGTTGCCCGTTTTACCACCACTGAATTTCATCGCACGGCACCCTTTTATTACTATGCGCCCATTATTTTGGGTACCTTTTTTGCCTGGAGCTTCCTGCTGCCGGAGTCCATTGTTGCCGCCTGGCAAAAAAGGCAAAGCTGGTCTCGCACTGATCGCCTGTTTATTATATGGGCTGTTGTTGTCGTGTGTTTTTTCTCGATTTCCCAATCCAAATTACCCGGTTACATACTCACCGCCGTATTGGCTCTTGGCGTTCTTACTGCGCGTGTTTTTGCCAAGGCACTCAGTAACAATAGCGGACGGGCAGCACGCATTTTATGGCATGGCATCGTACCATTACTGCTGTTAAGTGCCTTGTTGGCGGTCGTGCTGGGGTTTGTTGCCGCTGATCCCGAGCTGCTCAAAAGCAGAATCCCGTCTAAACAAGAGCTCTTTGATCCTTTTATACCCACGATTTTGCCCATGGCCTTATCGTTTGGAGTCGTTGCCCTGCTTTCGATGTGTGCCCTTTGGAACCGCAATACACGCTGGATATTTGCTGCCTTTATCAGCTTTCCACTACTGTTGATGACCGTCAATTTTGAAGTCTTGAATCTTTTTGCGCAAACCCGCGCTGCGCGTAGCCTGGCAGAAAAAATATCGACCACGTTACCCCCTGATGCCGAACTGGTTTGTATGGAGTGTCTACCCAATGGACTGCCATTTTATCTCAAGCGTCTGGTGACTGTTTTAAGTCGTGAGGGCGATGAACTGACCAGCAATTATGTCAAATTTACGCTGGCTTCCGGCAAGCCCTGGCCTGAAGGTATCGTACCCCTAGCGCAAGCGCATGATTGGCTGGCTGCCCGACATCACCCGATCTACCTGCTTGCTGATAAAAACCACCTAACGACGCTTAAAGCAATGGCGCAGGAACAGGGCGTTGAAGTAGTCGATTTAAATTCTAAATATTCGGCAGTCTTACTGCCCAAGCCAACAGGGAACTGATATGTGCGGCATTTGTGGTTTAGTATTACCCGATGGAATGGTGAATGACGAATCCATACCACAACACGTTAACAAAATGATTGACGCGTTGATGCATCGCGGCCCTGATGATACCGGGATTGACGGCGATCAATCCGCCGTTTTTGGAATGACCCGACTGGCCATTCGAGGTTTAAGCGACGGCAAGCAGCCGATTATTGACCCGGACAGCGGTGTCATGATGGCCTGTAATGGCGAGATTGATAATCACCTTGAGCTACGTGAATGGTTGCTTGAGCGTGGACGCACGGTTGAGCAGAGTACCGATGTTGCCGTCATTCCGGCAATGTATCTTGAACTGGGCGATGCCTTTGTCGAACGGCTCAAGGGAGCCTTTGCCATCGCCATCTGGGATCCCCGTACCAAAAAGCTGTTGCTTGCCCGCGATCGAGCTGGCGAACGCCCGCTTTTTTACTCAATCAATGACGGTATCGTGGCTTTTGCTTCACTGATAGCTGCCTTGGTATCACCTGATAAACATGATTTTTCCATCAGCCAAAACGCTGTTCACAGTTACTTGCAAGCCGGTTTTTTTGTCGCGCCTGAATCGCCGTTTAAAAACATTCAAAAAGTATTGCCTGGCGAAATACTCACCTTGGATGCCTCGGGTATTCAACGTAAACATTACTGGAGCTGGAATGCCGTTAACACGACCAAACAAACCGGCTCATTGGATGCCTTCGACGACATTTTTCGGGAATCAGTGCGCAAGCAAAGCGAAGTTGATGTCGACTTTGGCCTGTTTTTAAGCGGTGGACTTGATTCTTCTTTAATTACGGCGGTTACCCGTTCCATCCGTCCGGAAAAAACCCTGAAAGCCTACAGCCTTCGCTTCACTGAAGCCTCGTATGACGAAGGGCACTATGCCGAGCAAGTCGCAAACACCTTGGGTGTCGAGTTTGTACCCGTTTGGGTGCGCCCCGAAGATTTTCCGCCCACTATCGCCAAACTCGTTCGGCAGGTGGGCGAACCGTTGGCCGACCCTGCCTGGGTGCCTAGCGCCCTTTTGGCGAGTCGTGCCGCGCAAGATGTACGCGTAGCGCTGGTTGGCGAAGGTGCCGATGAACTTTTTGGCGGCTATCCGACTTACTTTGGCGCAAATCTTGCAGGTTATTATGCACGACTTCCCGGCTCGGTCAGGGCACTTGTTCGACGTGCTGTAGAAAGCTGGCCGACCAGTGACAAGAAAGTCACCATTCCTTTCCTGCTTAAACGCTTTATTCAGGGCGACGAACTGGATTTTCTGGGTCGTCACATACTCTGGACGTCTTGTATTTCACCGGCGATTTTAAACCGGCTCGGGGTAACGCAGGCCTTGCTTGCCCGGCCCAATTACTTATCAACAGAAATGCTGGATCGACTGCAACAGCATGATTTGGAAAC
>JBAXXH010000122.1:0-10484 GCA_037127995.1 Methylococcaceae bacterium
TTAATGATTATTGCCATACAGAATATAAATGACCGAGATAATCACGGAGTCAGTCATCGGCTTGTCGCTGTCGTTTTTGCCGGGCGTAAAGCGCCATTTTTTTAGGGCTTTGGCCGCTGATTCATCCAGAATTTTATGGCCGCTGCTGCGTAAAATTTCAACGCCTTTGCTGATTCCTTGGGCGGAGACTTTAATCCGGATTACCGCAGTGCCCTGATAGCCCAGAAATACAGCCATTTCCGGGTATTCCGGACTTGGATTATGGCTATCACTTACCGGAAAATTGTCGGTGGCCGAGGTACTGCCAGCCGGGGGCATCATCATGGCGGAGGAAACCGTCTGCGCTGTTTGCTGTTCGGGTTGATATTTGACACTTTTGCCAACCAATTTGGCAGGTCGGGATTTAATCAGTTGCTCAATATCACCCGCATCCGGCAATTTTTCTTTTGCAACGGCTATTTTCTTGGGTTTTGGTTTGGGATTGGGTTTTGGCTGGGACTCCGGTTTAGGTTCCGGCTGTGGTTGAGACTTGGCAGGTGAGGGCGCTACACTGGTTTTGAGGCCGTTTTTGCCGAGCAAACTAACTTCCAGTTTTAAAGGGATCGGCATAACCGGTGCCTTGGGCAAATCCATAGACTGCCTTAACCAGTTCAGCATCATGACATGCAGCAAAAGCACCAACAGGGTCAACAGTATCAACACGTCGGCAGACCGTTTGTTTGATTTTTGATTCGTCTTAGAGACGATCTCTTTAAAATTATTTTTAAGCAAAATGATCCAAAAATGCCTGATGAGTTATAAATAAAGACAGAGCCACCAACTTAGGTAACTCGCAATAAATACCCTCAATTGTTGCCTAACTCTGGACATTGCGCTTATGCATACGCTTTGTAGAGCTAACGCATTAATAGTCTATTGATAAGCTTGTGGAGGTCAGGCTTTGCCTGACTGTCAGGCAAAGCCTGACCTCCAGCGCCATAACCAATCGCTTCATGCTAATGAGGTTTTTATTGGCGTTTTTTTAACCCTATCGAGAACAATAAAACCAAAGTGCCCCAAAGCAAACTAGGCACCAGCCAAAACCAGCGTTGGTAAAAGGTGATCGGTGGATTTTTAAGATAAGGCACTTCATAGACGCTTGCCCAAGGTTGATGAATAGGTGATTGTTCCAGTATTTCTCCCGAAGCCAACGAGACCGTGGATACCCCGGTGTTGGTGACGCGCAATACGGGTCTTCGAAATTCTACGCCGCGTGCCAAGGTCATGTACAGGTGTTGATAGGGTTCCTGCCAAGTCCCATACCAGGAGTCATTGGTTACATTGACGATAAACTGTGCGCCTAATTGAGCCAGTGACCGGGAAAATCCCGGAAACAGACTTTCATAGCATATTTGCGCCCCCATTTTATAGCCGTTCCATTTCAGCAGGTTGGTTGGCCCTGGGCCTCTTGCAAAATGCCCAGTTTCTGGTAACCAGTTCCGGATTTCAGGGAAAATTTGTTCACCGGGGATGTATTCACCAAAGGCCAGCAAAATAGTCTTGCTGTAATGCGGCGGCACAATGTCCCCATTGTTATTTAAGACAAACAGGGAGTTGGTGATTAAGCGGGTCTTTTCGTCGGCACTGTACGCGCCGGTAATCAGCGCCAGTTGTCTATCATGAAGAAATTCAGCCAAGGCTATAGGTAACTCATTGAATTTAAATCGCTCACCCAGTAAACCGGGAAAAGCGGTTTCAGGCCAGAGGGCAAAGTCGATTTTTTTATTTTTATGGGTTTTGAGTGCATTATCCGTTAGCGTGATATAGCGGTTCAGTATTTCTTTGCTATAACCCTTACCGAGTTCAGCGGCCAGCTTTTCTGAATTTTCGGTGCTGGCTTGAACCAGCAGCGTTGTAAAAGAGGCGTCCGGTTGGGGTAATCTTGCTTTAAGCCATAGTCCACCGACATTCAACAGGATAAAACCAGTGATAACCGTTGCTACTATGATTTTTCCGGCGGTCTGCTTGCGTTTTTGCCAGGCGATGTAAAGCGGCACATTGCACAGTAAGGTTGCGGCACTGAGTCCGCTAAAACCAATAAATTCTGCCCATTGGTAAAGGGGGATATCAGCCCCAAACCACGAATAACCAAAGTTCCAATCAAACAGGGTAAATGAATAGGCTTCGGATAATACGGTGATAATTGCCATTAGCCCTAGCGAAAGTCGTTCCGACCATTTGAATTTTTGCTGCCCGATAAACCAAAGCAGCCCTGCCAACGGGACAAACAAATGACCTATCAACGCATAAATAATCATCCCAAGAACCGCAACCGGCCAATCCAGATGTGCGAATTCGTGTAGCAGGTAAGTCATCCAGTTAAAACCTATCAAGGTAAAAACAAAGGCAGTGATTAAGCCGCCAAAGAATACGTCTCTGAGACGGGTTTGTCGGCTCCAGAATAGCCATAACGGCACAAAGCAGAACAAAGAAGCCCACGGTGGAAACGGAATGTAACTGGTGCCGATCAAGAATCCGGACAGGATGGGGAGTAGCCAAATGTTGGAGGTGGCGGGTAAGTCGTTATTCATGGTTACTATAAAGAGGTTGTTTGGTGCATGAAATTCTTATCAGGAAACAGCGGGGAAAGCATTTCCTTGCGGTGTCTTTATGCCGGATTGTCTCGACCTGTCGTGAGATTACCTCTTTTATTTGACGGAGTGATGACAGTTTGTTCTATTGATGGTTAATTGCTTTATCTGCGTCAATCAGTCAAATCCGTGTTATCTGTGTTCTACTTTTTAACGCGTTGTCACACAAAATTCATCGAACCGTAAAGTTCTTTTAATAAAAGGTCTTTATAGTTAAGCAGAGTTATTTATCTTGTTTTAAGTGTAACGGACTCTGGCATCGCGGTGCGGCTGACGATTTTTGTATAAGCTCTTAAAAATCGATAGTACCTGGATGGTTTGGTTAGACGAATCCAAACTTCGAACAATCAGGCTGGAAAGTTAAATAGTCTATTTGAAGTGTTTCACTGGCAGTAGTGAAGAAACCAGCCGTTCAGGAAAGATTGGCAAATACACACTTAAAGCAAAGTTGCTGTCTTACAAGATTATCACGATTAAATTAGTTAAACCCTCTAGTTGTAACTCAATGGCCGCTGTTCAGCGGCCTTTTTTTTGCTCTGTAAACGGTGGTGATATACTCTAAAAGAAGAGCATCACCACAGAGACCCGAAGGACAAAAAATTTTATTTCTTCCTGTCCTTCGTGTCTTCGTGGTAAATAAAAAATGTTCGCTACTGTTTGGGCAGACACCTCAATCGTTATGGATCTCGGCATATAAAGCACGGTATTCATCGCTTAGCTTATGATTGGGAACGTAATGCACTAAAGGCTGCGATACCGTATGAGACTCTCTTACTTTAATTGAGGGTGATATCATCGCGGAAAGCACAGGCAGTCCCTCTGCAATCAATTCATCAACCAATTGGCGGGGTAAATTGGCCTGTTTTTGAAATTGGTTAACGATAATGCCTTCAATCTCGAGGTTTTGATTATGATCGGCTTTGACTTCTGTGACTGCCAGCATCAAGGTATATAAGGCTTCTCTGGCAAAAGTGTCACAATCAAATGGAATTAAACATTTTTCGGCAGCGATTAATGCCGATTGACTGTAGAAGTTAAGAACAGGTGGGGTGTCCATATAAATAGCGTCAAACCCCTCCAGTTTTTCCAGTGCTTCTTTTAACTTAAAAATTTTAAAGCGCGATTCCAATCGACCTTGCAAAGGTTCAAGGTCGGGATGTGAGGGAACAAGAAACAGGTTGGGAAAAGGCGTTTCATGAATAACTGTGTCAAGTCCGGCATTGTTGTTGCTCCCGAACAGGGACAGGCTTAAACAATCTTTGAAGAAAAGGGCAAGGGTCTTATCGCTTTCGCTAACTTTGTGACCCAGCAGATAATGCGTAGAATTACCTTGAATATCCAGATCAATGACCAAGGTGCGCTTACCCTCCATGGCACTGATGGCGGCTAAATTGCAGGTAATCGTTGATTTGCCGACACCGCCTTTCTGATTAAAGATGACTCTGCGCATGTTATTCCCCTTGATATCAAAAAGATAAAAACTATATTATAAGCTTTGACCCCTTAATATCAAATGCGTATAAAGGTTTTTGCATGACAGGCTGGACATTCAGGGATTTCACTGGGTGTTTTAAAGGCTATTTCTTTACCGCAGGCATCACAAATAAATGTTCCTGGCACCGTAATGTCACCACTATGATAAGTATGGGCTTCTGCAAGTTGTTCCAACTTGGCCAATTCCAGACGGGTTTTGTCAGCAACGCTTAAAAAAGCGTCCAGTGTGAAGTTTTCAATCAATTCAATATCAAATTTAAACCATTCTGAAAGTGAATCTTTATCTTCCTGATCGGATAAGCCATGGGCAGCCTGTTCAATATCACGTTTAACATAAGCTGATAACTTGTTCAGTTCATCGGCCGTCAAATCGCTACTTTTACTGGTTTTTTCTTTGGAAATTTCTAACGCTTCAGCAAAAGAATGCAACGTATCTTCCATAGTTTCATGGAGATGTTTCATAAAATCGGAATAGGCGGCGATCAATTTATTTTTGTTCATGGTTCAACTCCTGAAAAATGACGCTTTAGATTTAAGCAACAGTGCGGTATTCTAACGCTTTTGACTGGTAAAAGACGAGAAGGATGCAAGAAAATTATCAACCGCTCTCAATTGAGCAAGACGTACAAGCCGCCTGGGATGTTTCAGGGGTATTTAATGTCTCGGAATCTTCTGCTAATGATACGCAAGAAAAGTATTATTGCTTATCCATGTTTCCCTATCCCAGTGGAAAATTGCACATGGGTCATGTGCGTAATTACACCATTGGCGATGTGATTAGTCGTTATCAGCGCATGTTGGGAAAAAATGTTTTGCAGCCTATGGGGTGGGATGCTTTTGGCTTGCCCGCAGAAAATGCGGCGATGCAGCATGGCGTTCATCCGGCTGATTGGACCTACCAAAACATTGATTACATGCGTGATCAGCTTAAACGACTCGGTTTTGGCTATGATTGGAACCGCGAATTAGCGACCTGTGATCCTGACTATTATAAATGGGAACAATGGTTTTTCCTTAAATTGCTGGCTAAAGGACTGGTTTATAAAAAAACCGCGCCGGTCAATTGGTGTCCACATGATATGACGGTTCTGGCTAATGAACAGGTTATTGATGGCTGTTGCTGGCGTTGTGATACCCAAGTTGAGCGCAAGGAAATCGCGCAGTGGTTTTTAAAAATTACCGCTTATGCCGATGAATTACTGGCCTCGCTGGAAACGCTGGACGGCTGGCCGGAGCAGGTCAAGACCATGCAGGCCAACTGGATCGGTCGTTCTGAAGGCGTTGAGATGGATTTTCCGGTTCCGGAAATGGCGCAGCCCTTGCGGATTTATACCACGCGTCCTGATACCTTAATGGGCGTGACCTATCTGGCCGTTGCGGCTGAACATCCGTTGGCGTTAAAAGCCGCCGAAAACAATGCAGATATTGGCGTCTTTATTAATGACTGCAAGCTAATGGAAACTTCGGAAGCGGCCATGGAAACCATGGAAAAACGCGGCATTGATTCCGGTATAAAAGCGCTGCATCCGATCTCTGGCGAGCAAGTGCCGGTCTGGATTGCCAATTTTGTCTTAATGGGTTATGGTACCGGTGCCGTGATGGCGGTTCCTGCTCATGATCAACGTGATTTTGAGTTTGCGAAAAAATATGGCATTGCCATCAAGCAAGTCATCTTTGCTAAAAACGCTGAGCATGACGACGATTGTTCAGAACAGGCTTACACGGTAAAAGGCGTCTTGCGCAATTCAGGTGAGTTTGACGGTTTAACGTCAGAACAGGCTTTTGTGGCTATTTCTGAAGCGTTGGAAAAAGACCAAAAAGGCGAGCGGAAAACCAATTTTCGTCTTCGTGATTGGGGTGTTTCCCGTCAACGTTACTGGGGCGCTCCGATTCCGGTTATTTATTGTGATAATTGCGGCACTGTGCCCGTGCCAGAGCAGGATTTACCGGTACAATTGCCGCGTGATGTGGTGCTTGACGGTTCACAATCGCCCTTGGTGGCGCATCCGACTTTTTCCCACGTTGCTTGTCCGTCTTGCGGTAAAGCGGCACGTCGCGAAACGGATACTTTTGATACCTTTATGGAGTCCTCCTGGTATTTTGCCCGGTTTGCCAGCAGCAAAGCAGACGCCATGCTGGATGACAGTGCCAAATATTGGTTGCCGGTAGATTACTATATCGGCGGTATTGAACATGCGATTTTGCACTTGTTGTACGCACGGTTTTTTACCAAGTTATTGCGTGATGAAGGCTTGCTGGTCTGTGATGAGCCCTTTAAGAAGTTGTTGACGCAAGGTATGGTGCTTAAAGACGGCACTAAAATGTCCAAGTCAAAAGGCAATACAGTTGATCCGCAAGGCTTGATTGATCAATACGGCGCAGATACCGTGCGCTTGTTTATCATGTTTGCCGCACCGCCCGAACAATCGCTGGAATGGTCTGACAGTGGTGTTGAGGGCGCGTATCGGTTTTTGAAAAGACTCTGGAAACAGGCCTATTTGCACAGTGAGGCCGGTGGTTCCATGCAAGCGCTTGATAAAGCGTCATTAACGGAAGAACAGCAAACCGTTCGCCGTTTTGTGCATCAAACCATCCAAAAAGTCAGTCATGACATGGGCGTGCGTACCATTTTTAATACGGCGATTGCCGCCAATATGGAACTGGTCAATACCTTGGCCAAATTTACCGATGCTTCTGATAACGGCAAAGCCATACGTCAGGAAGCCCTGGAAGCGATTGTCTTAATGCTGGCACCGATAGTGCCGCATATCTGCCATCAACTATGGTTGGATTTGGGTCATCAGCAAGCGGTAGTCAGCGCCTCATGGCCTGAAGTTGACAATGCCGCTTTAGAGCAGGATTCAATAGAGCTGGTGATACAGGTTAACGGTAAATTACGCAGTAAAATATCGGTATCAGTCACCGCAACGTCAGAAGAAGTACAAGCACTGGCTTTGAATGATGAACATGCCCTGCGCTTTATTGACGGCAAACCCATCAGAAAAGTGATAGTGGTACCTAAAAAACTCGTTAATATAGTGGTTTAATGGGGGCTTGGGACTTTTTTACGGGTTATCGACAGCGTAACCCCATAGGCATCAAGTTAAGACATTTCACCACGAAGACACGAAGAACACGAAGAAAAACCAAAGCAAAATCTTCGTGTTCTTCGTGTCTTCGTGGTGTTCTTGTTTTAGGTTTATAGGTGTTTTTGTTTTAGGTTTATAAAGTATGGGCGGTTTTAGTCGCCCTTATAATTGACTGCTTTAATGGAGTAGTGTGTGCTAATAAAAAAATCAGTTATCTTGGGCATGGCGTTGTTGTTAAGCGCTTGCGGCTACCACTTGCGCGGGGCTTTGGAGCTGCCGGCCGGTTTAAAAAATGTTTATTTAGAGGGTGGGTCAGGGCAACTTCAAGAGCAGTTTAATAGTGCGATGAAAACCTCTTCCGTAGGTATTGCAAGTTCTCCCGAAACGGCGGGTATGATTGTCAGAATATTTAACGAAGACAATCAACGTCGGGTTTTGTCACTGAGTTCAACGGGTACGGCTAATGATTTTGAATTGAACTATCGTTTTGATTATGAGCTGGTTGACTCCAAAAACAAGGTGTTGATGCCGCGTCAATCTATAGACATTAAACGGGAGTATTACAATGATCAAGTAGCGGTTATCGCAAAAGGTAACGAAGAAACCGTAATACGTAACGAAATGTATCAACAAGCTGTGCGTTCTATGATTAATCGCGCCAGAGTTGCTTTGGCTGCGAGCCCCAAATAACATGCGTATCAAGCCTGAGCAGTTAGGTGCAGCGCTTAAAAAAAGCTTGGCACCGGTGTATTTTATCTCGGGCGATGAGCCATTGCAGTTAGGCGAAATAGCCGATGCCATTAGAAAAGCGGCAAAAAAAGCGGGTTTTTCAAATCGTGAGATTCTTTCAGCAGAAACAGGATTTGAATGGAATCAGTTAGCCTTCACTGCGGATTCTTATTCCCTTTTTGCGGATAAAAAAATCATTGATTTACGGTTGCCATCAGGAACACCCGGAATAGAAGGCTCTAAAGCCTTAATTGCTTATTGCGAACGCCTGCCGGAAGATACGATATTGTTGGTTACTGCCGGAAAAATAGCCGGTAGTGCCTTAAAAACCAAATGGCTGGAAGCCTTGGACAAAAAAGGTGTGGTGATTCAGGTTTGGCCACTGGAAGGGAATGATTTAATTCACTGGTTACAACAAAGAGCGAAGCAACGAGAGTTACACATAGAAGCAGAGGGTTTACGGATATTAGCCTCCAGAATTGAAGGTAATCTGTTGGCCGCAGCTCAGGAAATAGAAAAACTTTACGTGCTTTACGGTGCGGCAAACCTCAGTAGACAGCAAATTACCGAAGCCGTTGCCGATAGCTCACGATACGATGTATTTAAGCTGATGGATAGCGTCTTGGCGGCCAGCATAGGCCGTATCCTCAAGGTATTGTCAGGTTTGCGATCAGAAGGTGTGGCCACACCGATTGTGTTGTGGGCGTTAACACGCGAAGCAAGAGTGCTGATAAAGATGAAGCTGGCAATCTCTCAAGGTCAAAATAGAGAAGTCGTATTCAAAAACAATCAAATCTGGGATAAACGTAAACAACTGATTAGCAATGCCCTAAGCCGGCTCAGTGATAGAGATTTAAATAACATACTGGTGTTAAGTGCAAAAGCGGACAGGCAAATCAAAGGCCAAGAATCCGGTGACGCTTGGGAAACATTACTGGCACTTTGTTTGCTGTTTGCATCGGCACCGGTTATGGCCTGTTCAGGTTGAAGGGGTGTTTTGAATTAAGCGCCCAACACATTTAGATAAATAATTTCTACGCTTGAGAATTGTCAGAACTGATACTTCCTAATCTTTTAACTGCCAATTTCATATATAATGCACGTTTTATTGTTACATCATATCCTTTAAACATTTTTAATTACATGCCAAAAAAGAAAAGTACGACTTTATTTGAAGACTCACTCGCAGAACTTGAACAATTGGTTAGCCAGTTGGAACAAGGTGAAATATCGCTGGAAGAGTCATTAAAGTCATTTGAACGCGGGGTTACGCTGACCCGAACCTGTCAAAAAGCCTTGCAGGAGGCGGAGCAGAAAGTTCAGATTCTGATAGAAAAAAACGGCACTCAAACCCTGGAGCCCTTTACCGATGAGTAATGCGTTAAAAGAATACCTTGGCTTTTGTCAAAGTCGTGTTGAAAAGGCTTTGGAAGAGCGTCTTCCCAATGCCCAGTTACTGCCACAAAAACTTCATCAAGCGATGCGTTACAGTGTGCTGGATGGTGGTAAACGTATGCGCCCCATGCTGACTTATTGCACAGGAATGGCGCTGGGTATTGCTCCGGAAGTGCTGGACGGACCGGCTTGTGCGGTTGAATTTATTCATGTTTATTCGTTAATTCACGATGATCTTCCAGCAATGGATGACGATGATCTTAGGCGCGGAAAAGCGACCTGTCATGTGGCTTTTGATGAAGCAACCGCTATTTTGGCGGGCGATGCGTTACAAGCGTTGGCGTTTGAAATATTGGCTCATGATCCGAGCATGACAGCGACGCCTGAAGGCCGATTAAAAATGATTATTGCATTGGCAAAAGCAAGTGGCTCTCAAGGGATGGTCGGCGGTCAAGCCATTGATTTGCAATCGGTCGGTACGCGATTAAATCTGCCTGAGCTGGAAAACATGCATATTCATAAAACGGGTGCTTTAATCCGTGCCAGTGTTAACTTGGTAACGCTTGCAAAAGCCGATATAGATCCGGTTGCAGCGACAAAGTTGGATCACTATGCTAAATGTATCGGTTTATCTTTTCAGGTTAAAGATGACATTCTTGATGAAGAAAGCGATACCGCTACCTTAGGAAAAACGCAGGGTAAAGACAAGAATAACGACAAACCAACCTATCCTGCTTTGCTGGGGTTGGCGGGTGCCAAACAAAAAGCGCAAGAGCTTCATGAGAAAGCGCTCGACAGTTTGAGTGTTTTTGGCAAAGAAGCTGATTTATTACGCGACTTGTCACTTTATATTATTCAGCGGACTCACTGATAACCAACTTGATTACTGCGGATTTAATCCGGATAATTAACGGTTGCTTAACAAAACAGTCGCTGTTCATTAGTGGTAAGGTCTTTATACTAAATGATGAAATGCCACAAACGCTTTGCCGACTCAAGGAATCGACGTAAACATGAATAAATCAGGTAGTTTTCCCCTGTTAGATACCATCAACAGCCCCGCCGATGTCCGCAAACTCAACAAGGATCAGTTAAAACCCCTGGCGAAAGAGCTGCGTGATTATTTAACCCATACCGTGAGTATTTC
>JBAXXH010000123.1:0-10151 GCA_037127995.1 Methylococcaceae bacterium
TTCCAGACAAGGACTTTCACCTTGCAAGAAATAACAAGCTTAGCTTGTCGCACACATATTGTTTTTTAATGGATATTAATTATATGTGTTAAATATGGGTTAGGTTTTAGGTGTTCAAGTTCGACCAAAATCAGTGTTCAAATTAATCAGAATACGCAGTGGTATTCAACGTTGAAAATTTGCCGCTTTAGGAACCAACTGAGCGCATAACCACTATTTTTTGTTGATGAATAAGACAACGACCTATTACGCGCTGAGTTGTAATAAACAGATTGGGATAGAACAATGTCAAACCCGAGAGATCATTCACTAATAGGTAATATCGCTCCCCTGATCTCATAACAAAGGTCTTTACAGCACTCTTCATTTTGCCGGATTACCAATAAAATTTACACAAAGTATAGGGTATTACATAACTAGAAAATACCAAACATAAAGTTTACAAAATAATTTAAATGAAACACAAAAAAGCCTCTTATAACAGAGGCTTAATGCATAACTTTATAAAAGTAGATTAAGGTGACTCCTAGAAAGGAATATCGTCATCATAAGGCGCATCAAAGTTTTCATTACTGGTTGTTTGCCTGGCAGGTGCCTGCTCGCGTGCTCCAGATCCGGAAGACTGATAGTTTTGTTGTGGCTGGCTGGACTCATTTTTCTTGCCGATTAAATCAATAATATTGGCGTTAAGTTCCAGACTGGTTTTAGTCGTGCCATCATTGGCTTTATATTCGCTTTGGGTTAATTCACCCGATATAAAGACTTGCTGACCTTTTTTTAGATAATCTTTTAGTGATCCTTCAGCGCGTTTTCCAAATAAAGTTACGCGAATCCATAAGGTTTGTTGTTTCTCCCCAAAGCCAATATTATTGGCGACGGTAAAGTTTAATACGGCCAATCCGGACGGTGCGAATCTTACTTCGGCATCTCTACCGATAGCCCCTGTAAATGAAAAGACGTTTGACATTTTTTATCTCATGATTAAGTTAACAATAGAACTATTATCTGTTGATTTTGGATTCTCTCCAAAGGAAAAAGTTAGCGACCGGCAAAATCCATTTCAACTTTACCGTCAACCAGCTTTAGGTTGACTTCAAACTCGGTGCCTTTAGTGGATTTAAAGCCTTTTAAAACGCCGGTTTCGCCTTTACTTAACAGTTTTTTGACCATAGATTGGGTTATTGTTTTATTCGCAATGGTTTTCCAAATAACCACTTTGCAGCCGTTACGCCATTCACTACAGCTATAAGCTTTGCTGGTTTCGATAATCTTGCCGTTACATAACGGACAATCGGCAAGCGCGTCAGTTACGTTTTGCACCGGCTGATTTTGCAGTTTGTTATAGCCCATCTCGCCCAAGGTATTCAGCGTTAGTTGGGCATTAAATACGTCATCGTTTATTTTAATGGCGTAAGCATTCAAGGTTCGACCATTTTGCAGTAATTGACAAGCCATGTCCCGAGTAATCGTTAAATGGAAGGTTTGTTTCCATAAAACAAATTTACAACCCGCTTTCCATTGGCTACAGCCATAACCTTGTCTGCCTTCAATAATGGGATGCTGGCAGAGTGGGCAGTCGCCTAGCTTGCTGTCATCATAAAGCGGCTTGGTCGACTCATCTTTTAATTCTTGGGTAAACTGAATAATCTCGGCCATAAATTGATCGGGATTGTAGGTGTTATGTTCTATTTTTTTTAGCTTGGCTTCCCATTCGCCGGTCATTGCCGCCGACTTTAAACGGTCATCCGCAATAATTGAAATAAGATGCTGTCCTGATTCGGTGCTGAGTAACAGTTTTTTTTGCCGCTGGATATAGTTTCGTTTGATAAGCACTTCAATAATAGAAGCACGGGTCGCCGGTGTACCCAAACCTTTTTCTTTTAAGGCTTCTTTAAGTTCTTCATCGTCACATGTTTTTCCGGCGGACTCCATCATGCCCAATAAACTGGCTTCATTATACGGTTTTGG
Source organism: Methylococcaceae bacterium (assembly GCA_037127995.1). Lineage (GTDB taxonomy): Bacteria > Pseudomonadota > Gammaproteobacteria > Methylococcales > Methylomonadaceae > Methylobacter_C. Next base: position 1,969 of record JBAXXH010000123.1, read on the forward strand.
CGGCGTGGTTTTACCCTGATTAATCCTGGGTTGATGGGGCCCCGTTTCGCACTGTACAAAGTTGGGCAAAATTTTTGTCTCGTCCCCTTTTGATGATTGACCGGGCGAGTCGTTTTTATACAGTATCTGCCAACCGGGCGCTTCGATAATCGTGCCGGCGGTTTTAAATTTTATGTGCTTAACGGCACCCAATACGGTCGTGATCTGTTTGACACAAGCCGGATAAAAAGCCGCAATAAAATGCAAGACAATCGCTTCATACACTTTAGCTTCATCATTGGCTAATGATCCCGGCAGAGTCGTCGTAGGAATGATGGCAGGGTGATCACTGACTTTGGCATCATTAAAATAACGGCTGCCCAAGGGCAACTTGTCAAAATCCAGCACGGCTATTTGTGCTTCAAAACGCAGGCGTAATTTTTCCAGCAAGGGCTTCATGCCGGGCTTCATGTCGTTGGTTAAGCAACGACTATCGGTACGGGGATAAGTGATATGCTTTTTTTCGTATAATTGCTGGGCGCACGTTAAGGTTTGATCGGCCGTCAAACCATAACGAATACTCATGTCTTTTTGCAATTCCGTTAGATCATACAATAATGGCGGATTGACCAATTCACGCTTGCCTTTGACTGAAGTAATCTCAAAATCATGACCTTCAATCTGGCTTAATAATGTCTCGGCATCGGGTTTTTGATCAAATCGCCCACCGACATACTGAAAATCAGCCGCTCTATAAAGGGTATGTAATTCCCAAAAATCCTTGGGAATAAATTTGGCAATCTCCAAATCTTTCTGCACGATAAGCGCAAGCACCGGCGTCTGCACACGACCGATTGTCCATAATAACCCCTGCTGACCAAACTTAAGGGTATACAGACGCGTCGCATTTAACCCCACGATCCAATCCGATTCACTGCGGCATTTGGCGGCTCGATAAAGCCCGTCATAGACACTGCCATCTTGTAATTGGGCAAATCCTTTGCGGATGGATTCATCCGTTAACGAACTGATCCATAAACGTGTAAACGGTTTTTGCAAGCAGTGTGTCCACGCCAAAATATATCTAAAAATCAACTCACCTTCGCGTCCGGCATCGGTCGCACAAACAATTTCGTCGGCCGCTTCAAACAAGCGCTTGATGATATTTAATTGTTTTTGCGCAGACTCATCACCGCGTGCTTTCAGGCCAAATTGTTCAGGAATGATGGGTAAGGCATCTAACGACCAGCGTTTCCATTCGGGATGGTATTCATCAGGTTTTTTTAGTTCAACCAAATGACCAAATGCCCAAGTAATTTGATAGCCGTTGCCCTCAAAATAACCATCACGTTTAGTGTTTATATTTAAACACTTGGCGATGTCTCGAGCAACGGAGGGCTTTTCGGTTAAGATGACTTTCATGGAATAGTAAGCAAACAGCAAATAACCGATTATTATACCGCAATTAGGCACCACCGACGTCGACAAGCCTGTGCCAAGCAGGGCAAACGTATTAAAACCATCTTATAAACAGTCGGTTACCAGAAGGCTAAGCAGATGTTTATGGTGAAATTAAAGATGACTTGCGATAGCTGTCATTTGCCTGTTGGGTGGAAGCAACTTTATAGAGATCTTCGTTGATTAAGCGACATTATTTTCTGTAGGGCGTGCCGTGCGAGCCTTGAAAATTAAGGCGCGCACGGCACGCCCTACGTACTTAATTAATTCAGGGCCCTATATCATTGGTCACAAACCAGTAAACGCTTATAATAATTAAAATAAACCGCAACGCGATACCTTTAAAGCAGAAATATCTAATGGCTGAAGCTGACAATTCATTAACCCCGTTAAATTTAATCAGCCGTTTTTTTTCAAAAAAAATAAGAACAGTTTATTACAGTGCCAGAGAATCGATTGGTGAGCATAAACGGGAAATTGTTGTTTATCAGGTTGAGCAAGCGTGTATCAGTCTTAAAGAAACCCGGGATGAGTTTGAAGATGCGCTGGAGCGCTTTAAAAATCTGGTGCATGTTAATGAAGCAGGATTGGAACATAAATATAACCGGCTCAACAGACAATATCAGTTCTGCCGCTCAAAATCCGATGCGGTCAGTGCTAAAATAAGAGCGATACAAGAAGTCAGTGAGGCGTTATTTGTGGAATGGGAAAGTGAATTAAATGAATACACCAATCGAGCTTTACGTAACAGCAGCAAGCAACAGCTAAAGTTAGCCAGAAAAAATTATGCCCGACTGATTAAGGCGATGCAACGTGCTGAAAGTAAAATTCAGCCGGTGCTGGCAGCCTTTAAAGATCAGGTCTTGTATCTTAAACACAATCTCAATGCGCGTGCTATTGCGGCTTTGCAGCATGAGTTTATTGAAATCAGTATTGATATTTCACAACTCATTCAGGCAATGGAACAAACCATCGCCGAAGCCAGTCAGTTTGTTTCTGCTTTGGTCGATCAAAAAATTATCAATCAGAAAGCCCTGTCTGGTCGTTGAAGTAATAAAAACCCCTTGGCAATTATTTAATTACAAGGGGTAATTTAGTATAGCGAACTCACATAAACCGGTTTTTTTTTTTAGAATTTTACTTTTTTATGCCAGCTAAGTTTTATTCAAATGTGGCGTTATTTTAGAGCTTGTATAACACATCATTGGCTTTATCCTCTTCTTTGGATTTACCTTTCCGGTTATCCTGATCCATTCTTTCCTTGTTAAATTTGGCAATCATTTCTTCCCAGCTTGAATACTCCTCATAAGCTTTAAAGCCGGCTGCTTTACGTTCTTGATAGATTTCCTTGCCTGTTGCAATAATTTCCTCGGGTGTTTTACCATCAACGACATCCAAGAATTCTTTATCATCTTTTTTTGCATCCCTAATCGTCCAGAAAGAGACTTCAAATTCAATACGATTATCCGGAGACAAGCGGTTTTTAAGTGCCTTTACTGATCGATAAGCAGTAGAGGTGTTATGACCGTTTATCTCTTGCCCTTTACTGCAAGCCAGTAAAGTGGTGCATATGAGTATAAGCAGCAGTACAGGTAGTTTCTTCATTAAAGATAACCTCGAAGTTAAGTACGGGTTCATGTTATGGTATTTTAACGCCATATCACCAAACAAAGTAAAATGGTCAATTATTATAACCCTGAGCTACGCTTATATGCTGCAATTTATTCAACTGCTAAATCAGCGTTACCAGTCAGTTTTAAATCAACCGGGTAACGAGTCTGGCAAAAGTGACTATCAACAACGCATCGACCAGTTAATTTTAACGGAAGCTTTTTTGCGCAAAGGTCAGCTTAATAATGCCTTGCCTAAACAACCGTTACAGATTACGGTCGTAGGCCCGACGCAGGCAGGCAAGAGTTCACTGGTTAATGTATTGCTTAATGGTGATGTTGCAGGGGTCAGTCCTTTAGCGGGTTATACCATTCATCCGCAGGGTTTTTGCTTAGGCGTAAATCTGGATGATTGCAGCGGTTTGCAGCGCTATTTTGGCCGTTTTCAACAGTTGCAACAGGCACAGATGCCACGAGACCGACATGATTGTTATTCCTTGACTGAATCAACGTTGGCGTCAGCGCTGTTACCGCACGGTGTTTTATGGGATACGCCGGATTTTGATTCAATCGATTCGGCTGTTTATCGGGAAGGGGTCATCAGAACGATGGCGTTGGCTGATATTATTATTCTTGTGGTCAGCAAAGAAAAATATGCCGATCAATCCGTCTGGGACATTATGGCGGCGCTTGAACCGTTGCATCAGCCAACGCTTATCTGTTTAAACAAGTTGAGTGAAGGCTCGGAAGCGTTACTGATTCAGTCCTTAAAAGAGAAATGGCAACTTGCCAGAAAAGATGATTTTCCCGACATCGTGCCGTTGTATTATCAAAAACAAACAGGCTTGCCAATCTGGCCGGTCGCGAAACAGGGTTTGCTTAAGCAGTTAGCAACTAAAGTCGCGGCTAAAAATCAGGTGCGTTATGAACAGGATTTACTGCAAAAACATTGGCAAACCTGGCTGGAGCCGGTTATTGCCGAGCATCAAGCTTTAAATAATTGGCAGAGATGGGTTGATGAGGCAATCAAGCAGGCCTTGGATAACTATCAGCGTGATTACTTAAATCATCCCCGCCATTATGAAACCTTTCAACGGGCGTTGGTAGAGTTACTGACGTTATTGGAAGTCCCCGGCTTGGCAGGTGTTTTAACCGGTGCGCGTAAAGTGCTTACGTGGCCGGTACGGAAAATGCTTAAGCTGGGGCGTAAAAGAGGGCAGGTTATCGATAGCAGTCAAGAAATTATTTTATTGAATCAAATAGCTGAACATTTATTGATTCAACTGGCAGACAAGCTGCTGGATAAAACTGAAGAGGGCAGTCAACGACTTTGGTGGAAAGAGTTTGGCAGTTTATTACGCCGTCAACGACAGGGTATTTTGCAGGATTTTAGTGGGGCGGCAAAAAATTATCATCTTGGTTTTCAGCAAGAGGTTGAAAAAACCGCACAGCGATTATATGGCAAACTACAAGAACAGCCCTTGGTTTTAAACAGTTTACGCGCCACTCGCGTAACCACCGATGCAGCGGCTATTGCGCTGACGATACATATCGGCGGTATTGGCGTGCATGATTTGATTTTTGCCCCGGCGATGTTATCAATTACGTCGTTATTAGCCGAAAGCGCTATCGGCAGCTATATGCACAAAATAGAGCATGAGCTAAAACAACAACAACTGCATACGGTAAAACAAGCGCTTTTTGTTGAAAGTATTGGTTTAATGCTGTTGGCGCTGCCTGAGCAATTATCGACTCAGGCGCATTTTAATATTTCTCCCGAGCAACTACAGGCGGCTGAACACCAACTTACAGAAAAGCGACATGGCTTACGATTACTCTGATTTAGTAGAAAAAACCCAACGCTGGGCTCAACAGGCGAGCGCGTCAGGCTGGATTAATGCCGACGTTGCTGCCGGTTTAAGTCAATTGGATACCCGAACCCCTGAAGCCTTGTTTTCAGGTTATGGTGTAGAAACGGGCAGTGTTGCAAGACCTCTTATCGTGGCTTTTATGGGTGGCACCGGGGTGGGTAAAAGCTCTTTGCTTAATCGTCTGGCTGGCAAGGCCATAGCCAGGGCAGGGATAGAACGCCCCACTTCGCGGGAAGTGACTTTATATCATAATCACAGTGTTGCCCTGCAAAATCTGCCGGAAGCCCTGCCGCTGGCTAAAATTAATATCTCGCAACATGACGATGAGAGTAAAAAAAATATCGTCTGGATTGATATGCCCGATTTTGACAGTACCGAGCAACGTAACAAGCACCTGGTTTTGCAGTGGTTACCCCATATTGACGTCCTTATTTATGTGGTTAGCCCCGAGCGTTACCGCGATGAAAAGGCGTGGCGATTACTGCTTGCAGAAGGCGCAAGACATGCCTGGCTGTTTGTGTTAAACCAGTGGGACAGAGGGCAGTCAGCGCAATATGAAGATTTTAACCGGCAGTTACATAAAGCGGGTTTTGTCGCGCCCATTATTTTTAAAACAGTGTGTGCGGAAGGGTTGCAAGTCGATGAATTTTCCGCCTTGGAAGCCACCATACAGGCTTTGGCAACAGCGCATATTATTGAACAACTGGAACAAAGAGGTTTGCAGGTACGCAAAAACGAGTTACAGAAAAAACTGCAACAAGTTGCCGAAGCGTTAGGCTCAGAACAAACGGTTCAACAAGCAGCGGCACTGTGGCACAAACAATGGCAGCGAACCACCCGGCAGTTACAAGCAGGTTTTGCTTGGCCCATAAAACAGATTGCCGCCTATTATGCAGAACACGCCGCCGATTTAATGACCCATCGGGCCACCACTCATCATTCATTATGGGATGCCTGGGCGCAAGCCCGTTTTGACGATGCGCTGGATGAATTTATCAGCAATATCGACCAGTCGGGATTGCCTGCCTTACCGTTTAAACAACAATCAGCTCTGCTCCGGGAAAAAGCGCCCAACATCATGCAAACGCAAACTGAACTGGCAACCCGCGTGGCGTTGGCTAATCCCGGCAACGCCTTGCAACGGGGCTTTTTAAAAGGCATGCGGTTGTGTGAAATAGTGCTGCCCTTGACTGCCATGACGTGGGTCGGCTATAAAGTATTTATGGGCTATTACACAAGCAACATGACGGACAATCATTACTTGGGTGTTGATTTTGCCATCCATAGCAGTCTGCTTATCGTATTGACCTGGCTAATCCCGTTTTTTATTCTAAAAAAATCGCAGCCGTCTTTAAAAAAAACTGCATTAAAAGGCCTGAATAAAGGCCTGCACACTGCCTTTAGCCTGATAGAAGGGGAGGTTGTAAGTACCATCGAAAACCTGGCCCAACAACATAAAGAACAGGCAAGTCAACTCTCGGTTCTTATGGAACAATGCGCCGAAACGGATGCCGATAAACTGTTATCCGTTGCTAGCGACAGTCCTCTAACACGCATGCTGATTAATTGACCTGTCATTCCCTGATTTTTTCGTAGGGGCAGGCTTTACGTCTGCCCTTTAATGCCACGATGTGATCAGGGCAACCGCAAGGGTTTGCCCCTACAGAACACTGGCATCGTTACATGAAAGCAACCGTATTTGGGAAACCGGGGCGGTTTTTTCCGGCATCCCTGTCGGAATGGCGAGTGCTGGGTGCCCTCACATACTTGTGTATAACGACGAGAGCTGCTGCTTGGGAACCAGCGCATTTGGGAGCCAGCGCAAAACGAGAACATGCTTTCGAATACCAAGGTAACTGATTTTTTTAGTTAGTGCGTATAGGTATTCATACGTATAGTTTTTTTAGTTTGAAGTGTTAAACTTTCGCTCGGTAGTTGGAAACATGAGTGCTTTATATATTCCCATTACTTGGGGCTGGTTGTCCGTCTCCAATTCCATGCAGTGGGCTACCCACTTTAGTCGGGTAAACAGCAAGGCTTAACCGTTCGCCTTGAGCTTGTTTAAGGATCGTTAATGGTTCGACAGGCTCACCATGAACGGCTTAACTTTAAATTGTCCCGCCTTAGTGGGTAGCCACAATTCGCAATTTAACCTGGATTAACGATAGGTAAACCATGAACACAAAATTAACAGCAGCATTTGTATTAAGTCTCAGTGCCAGCACCGGTGCTGAGGCGTCCTTGGTGGCACGTACCGGTGGCATGGTTTATGACACTGTTAACAAGATCACTTGGGCGGCTGATGCCAACTTGTTTCAAACCCAAGCGGCGGGTAATGCCAATCTGGTCAGTCAAATCATCGCGGGTAACGGCGGGGTTATCCATGAGACGCCCAATGCTTTCGATCTATTGGGCATCTATCACCTTACCAGCAGTGACTTTAATACCGGCACTGGCAAAATGTCTTGGTGGGGCGCAGAAGCCTGGGCTAACAACTTAACGCTGGGTGGTGTTAAGAGCTGGAGCTTGCCTATCACTATTCCGGCGATTAGTGGTTATAACCGATCCGGCAGCCAAATGGGCGATTTGTTTTACAATCAACTAGGTGGTGTAGCAGGTTCAAGTATTGCAACGAGCCATAATGCCAACTATAATCTATTCACTAACGTCCAGACCTATGCGTACTGGTCGGATAGTGAGTACGCGCCCGTTCCAAGCTTCGCGTGGTACTTCCGTACCGGCAATGGCAGCCAAGGCTACAACGAAAAATACGGCCTGCTTTCCGCATGGGCTGTTCACGCGGGCGATGTTGCCGCCGTTCCTGTACCTGGTGCGTTTTGGCTCTTCAGTAGTGCTTTGGTAGGGTTGATGGGCTTAAAGCGGCGCGGTAGCATCGAGTAATTCGACACTTTGGTTTATTGGGTGTTTTTGAGGGGTTGACCCGCAAGGGCACTCTCGTTGGTCACAGAACTGATAACTCCCTGCGATTTTGAAGTTGCACCCAAGCCTTTTGATTGGTAGGGGGCAGAAAATCTGTACGGGCAGAAAATTTTCTGCCCGTACTATTTGATGTACAGAAATAATACCTTGTCTTATAATTTGTTCTTATTTTATAAGCATCTGGAATTATCATGCAAACGATGAGTTACACCGCGTTAAGAAACAATCTGTCTGAAGCCATCAACAAAGTTAATGACGATCACACCCCGATTTTAATAACCCGTCAAAATGGCAAGCCTGCCGTATTAATGAGTCTGGAGGATTT
>JBAXXH010000124.1:0-10085 GCA_037127995.1 Methylococcaceae bacterium
TATGAACAAGGCGTCTATATTGAAGCCAAACCGTTTTCGATTGGTTTCAGGATTGAGCACCCACAGTCACTGATTAATAGTTGTCGTTATGGCACCCAAGCCGGAAATCCTTTATTGGGGGCAGCGGATTACAAGCTGGTGCATCACTGTAAAAATGGTCGTTCGGTGTACAGTTTTTGTATGTGTCCTGGCGGTACGGTGGTCGCAGCCACCTCTGAGGCCGGACATGTTGTTACCAATGGCATGAGCCAATATTCACGCAACGAGCGCAATGCCAACAGCGGTATCGTGGTGGGCATTACGCCTGAGGATTATCCTGGCGGCCCGTTGGCAGGCATTGATTTTCAGCGCCGGTTGGAAGCGCATGCTTTTAAATTGGGCGGCGAAACGTATCAGGCTCCGGGGCAATTGGTGGGTGATTTCATCGCCAACAAACCGTCTGTCGCATGGGGCTCAGTGCAGCCTTCATATACCCCCGGCGTGCATTTAGGTGACTTAAGCACTGCCTTGCCAGCTTACGCCATAGAAGCGATACGCGAAGCATTGCCGGCTTTTGACAAAAAAATCAAAGGCTTTGCCATGGCTGATGCCGTGTTGACAGGTGTTGAAACGCGCACCTCATCGCCGATTAGAATCAAGCGTAACGAACATTTCCAAAGCATCAACACTCATGGACTTTATCCAGCCGGGGAGGGTGCCGGTTATGCAGGCGGCATTCTTTCAGCCGCCGTCGATGGTATCAAGGTTGCCGAGGCCTTGGCTTTGGATATGATCAGTAAGTTGGCTTAGTCGTTAGCCGTAACCCATGTTCCAACTTGGGAACCGGTTAAATATCACGGTAAATACCCCCTACAATGCAACCCATTTAAGCCCAATAGAAAGCAAGGGAATTACTCGATGTGGCGATCAGTTTTTTGCGTGGTTGTATTGAGTGGATGCTCGCTGCTGCAACCCTATCATCATGCCGAGCAACTTGCGCAAAATGCAGGTTTGCAAAAATCGGCCATCAGCGCAGGCCGCTTTGTATTAACTGCCTATTCGCGGATAGGCGACCCGGATCAGCCTGTTAATATCTATATCGAAGGCGACGGCCTGGCGTGGCTTTCACGTAATCAACTTTCAGACGACCCTACACCGCGAGTCGCCACAGGCTTGGCGCTTGCCGCGCTTGATCCGGCGACAAACGTGGTGTATCTTGCCAGACCCTGTCAGTTTACTAATTTTGACCTAAGGCCTTGCGATAGCGCGTACTGGTCAAACAAACGTTTTTCGCCGGAAGTGATAGAGGCCATGAACCAGGCGGTCAGTTCGTTTATACAAAAAACCCATGCCCGAAAAATAAACTTAATCGGTTATTCAGGTGGTGCGGCAGTGGCGGCCTTATTGGCGGCGCGACGATATGACGTGATCAGTCTGAGAACGGTAGCCGGTAATTTGGATCACAATTTCGTCAATCACTATCATCAAGTAGATGCCATGCCGGAATCACTTAATCCTGTTGATATTTCAGAAAAATTAACGGCCTTGCCTCAACTGCACTTTGTTGGCATCAGCGATGAGGTGATACCAAAACAGGTGGCCTTACGCTTTATTGAACGGCAACAGTCGCAATCAAGCCCGACTCCTTGTGCCGGGTTAATGATGGTTGCAGCGGGGCATCAGGATAATTGGATTCAGCAATGGCCACAACTATTGCGCCAAGCTTTTCCCTGCCAAGGGACGTTGCGTTGGCGATAGCGTAATCCGATATTTACAAACAATTGTGGGATTACGTTGCACTAAGGAATGCGCATGAAATAACTTAGGCATCTTGCTCCCTCTCCCACCGGGTGAGGGCTGGGGTGAGGGAATATAAATGGTCAAGTTATTTCATGCACGTTCCTAACCCGATCTTGGTTTTCTACTTAATGTAACCGCTCAAAATATAACCATAAAGGGTGGCATATCTGTCTGCCATAAATTAAATGAACCTGTTTGATTGGGCAAACACTCCGGTTCGCCCCTACGGATCTGAATACTTCAGGATCTTAATATCACGATTCTGTTTATTGTCGCTTAGCGTCTGTTGTAAAAAAGAATCACTTTTATCGTTTGAATTGTTATTTGCAGATGTGTATGCTATAAAGTCATTTTTTAATGGCATCCAGCCTGTTCTCACTAAATCCTTCGGCTATGTGTCCGGATACCCTTATCGAAGAATAAAGTCGCAAAAATTATAGTCTGTGCGTTCTGTGCAAAGCACTTGGGAATGCTCATGAAATAACTTAGGCATCTTGCTTGCTCCCTCTCCCACCGGGAGAGGGCTGGGGTGAGGGGATATAAATGCTCAAGTTATTTAATGCACGTTCCTAAACTCCTGCGACGCTGTTTTTATTTGAAACCCTACTTATAAACTCAGAGGCATTAATAATGCTTAACAAATCCAAGCCTTGGCTTGTATCACGCTCCTTACTCTGGTGCTCTCATTGACAGATGCCAGGTTGGCTTTAGCCGAACCGAAGGCTGATGAGTCCATCTTCAAATACAAGAAAGAACTCAACAAGCACCGGGCCGAACTCAATAAAATGCTTGAAGATAAAGCCGACTTGGCCAAGATAAAAGATAAACTGCACGCTATCGCCAGGATACACGCTGACGCCACCTACGAAGATATAGCCGGTATCCGGGCCATAGAAACCGAACTTACCGCCACTCAAATGATCAAGTGGCGCGGCATGCAGGAAAAATTCCGGAAGAGCCAGGAGAAAACCCGGACCGTTTCGCCTGAACAAAAACAAGCAATTCAATGAAGAAGATAATTTTCGTCAACGTCATTATTGCGCTGGTCTCGTCGCTTTCGACGCCTGCGGTTTGGAGTGTCCAATGAGCCTTAAAATTCGCCTTTCACTGCTTGTCATTCTTGCCTGGATTTTTTTACTGCTTCCTGTTGCTGTTGCGGATACAGAGAGTTATTCCCAGTCGATCGTCAATGCCTTGGCTCACGCGGACGCACCGATGACATGGCTTGCAACTGATCTGTTCAATGTGTCCGAAGCCGGCTCCGTGGGAGCGAATGCCAACGGTTTGCAATATTATGGTGCTGCGGCTAACAATCAATTGATTGTCCGGACGGCCAGCACAAGCTCACCCTATAACGGCGGGTTTGGCGGCCCTGTTATTACCGCAGGAAGCGACTACGCTATCTTTGGAGGCAAAAGCTCGTTTGGTTCGTGGGTTACTCTCGGCAACGGGATGACTAATTTTATTGTTAAAGAGGGCTTGACCGGAAGCACAGTCACCAAGGGAATTGAGCGAGGCTTGGGTATGGATACTAAAGGCACCCACGATACCATTTTCGAAATGGCAGTGACCGTCGGGGATACCGGTAACAATCCTTATCTTTTGCGCCCGGTGCGCAATCCCAATCCCGCTGCTTTCAGCACTACTCCCGGCGATTATGGAACGAGTGGTGCAATCCCCGCTACTGCTGCGCTTGCCGGCATTGGTACTGGTGCAGCGGCAGATTCGGTGTACACCAATTATAAGGCCGCTTATACGGCTTGGGCTGGGCAGGCGTACACTACGAACCCGTTTCCCTGGACGCAGTTGGGCTACACCTACTACTGGGGTCAAACGGCTAATCCCCCTACGCTGTTGAGCCAGGTGCAGGGCATGTCCGAGTTTACGCTGTTGGGCGGGACAGGGAGTAGTGATCCGACGAAAACCCCGTCCGGCACAAACGAAGCAGGGCAAGTAAAAGTCGTCGGCATTTACGCGACGGAGTCTTATATTTACACAAAAAACAAAGGGGGCATCCTTAGCAGTGACGCAGACGCCCAATACGGCAACGGCTTTGCCAGCTTTAAAGTCACCGGTTCGGCCAATACCCTCTGGGCGGGGGCCAATTTTCAAACCGGCGCCAAACTCGATGCCGGCACTCCCAATACGATTACGGTCGACTCCGGCGGAAGCATCAGTGGCGGGCAGGGCATACTGGTCGGGTCGCAGAACTATACCGTCAACAACGCCGGTACGATCACAGCCAAAGCAGATACCAAAAAATTCAATATAACAGGCTCTGAAAATATCGCCCTGCTCTTTAAGGGTGATACGGCCGCTTATGTCGGTGCTGTCAAAAATATTCTCTACAACTCCGGCAGTATTACCGGCCCAGGCACCAACGGCACCGCTGTCAAAGTCTTGGCCGGCAACACAGATATCACCAACACGGGTACGATAACCGGCAGCGGCAGCGGTAGCGGTTATGCAGTCCAAACCGGCACAGGAAACGACACGGTGACAGTCAATGGTGGCTCTGTCACCGGCAAGATCGATCTTGGGACGGGTACGGATGCTCTTGCCGTTAACATGGGTGGAACTTTGGTCGGGAAGATCACGACGATTGGCTCGGTTACCGTTAATGGCGGTACGCTGCGGGTAGGCGATGGCAGCACTTTTGGGACTGGAGAAATCAAGAACAACGCCACGCTCGACATCGGCTCGACCACTCTGGCTATTGGCGGTACTTATACCCAAAGCGCAGCCTCAACGCTGATGGTTGCGGTAAACGGAGCCACTAACGGTTCACTAGTTGCAACCGGAACGGCTACCGCCACAGCAGGCTACAACCTTGCCCTAAATGTCTCGAATTATATTCAAAACAACGCGACCTATAAAATTATACAAGGCGCGGCCGTAGGCAGCGCTATCGCAGCCCCGGCCATTTCAGTCCTCGGAAACCATCATGTAACCTTCGCTGCGACGACTTTCTCCTCCGATGCGCTGATAGTGACTGCCAGTCGCGTCGCGAATGCTTTCGCCAATGACGCCAATCCCGGTGATGCCAATGCCAGAAACGTTGGTAATACCCTGGATACGATGACCAACCCCTCAGCCGATATGTCGACCGTATTGAATGCGATGGATGGCTTAAGCAAAAGCCAATCGGCTGCCGCGCTCGACACGATGGTTCCGGAGGTCGATGCCGGCGTGCTCAACAACGACCGGGCCACGCTCAATAATTTCACCCAACTCTCGACTGACCGGGTGGAAAAAGCCCATAAGGAGAAACAATCCAAACATTCGGCGCGGTCTGGCGTCTCCAGCGGCGAGGCGGATAAGCTGGACGGCCTGTGGGCCAAGGGTTACGGCAGTTATTTGACGCAAGGCACGCGCGGCGGTATCGCCGGCTATAACGCCTGGAATGCCGGTACGGCGCTGGGTGTTGACCGCCGTTTCACCGATGCCCTTACCCTGGGCATCAGCGGCGGTTATGCTTACGGCAATGTCAACTCCGATGCCAATAGCGCCAATACCACCATCAACAGCGCCCAGACCACGCTTTATGGCGGTTATCAGGACCAGAAGCGGCCGTTCTTTATCGATACCGCCGTGTCCTTTGCCTATAACTGGTATGCCGGCCGGCGCAACATCAATGTCGGTAACGTCATCCTGAGAACCGCCAACGGTTCATACAGCGGCCAGCAATATGGCGCGTACCTGGGCGTCGGTTACCGGTTCAAGTTTGCAGACGCCATCGAAGTGACGCCGCTGGTGTCGCTTCAGTATAATAACCTGCAAATCAACAGCTATAATGAAACCGGAGCCGGCGCTTTAAATGTGAATACCGGCACCCAGAATTACAACCAGTTGCAGTCCGGCCTGGGCGGACGGATAGCCACAACCCTGAGTTCGCAATGGGGCAAAGTAACGCCGGAACTGCACAGCAAATGGCTCTATGACTTCTTCGGCGACCCGTTCGCGGTCACCTCCAACTTTAACGGCGGCGGCGCAGCCTTTGGTTCCAATGGTGCAAAACCTGCGGTCAACAGTTTTAATGTCGGCGGCGAGCTGAAACTGGACTTACGGGATGAAATTGCGCTCATCGGCAAAGTCGATACGCAATTAAGACAGGGCTTCTCGGGTGTATTCGGCTCGTTTACCGTAAGGTTCTGAAGCAGCGGCCAGAACTTGGCGGGAGCGACGCCCACGTCGCGATTTGAGGCGTTAGTCGTTAATCGCGACGTGGGCGTCGCTCCCACAACTACGGGTATGTGGTTGCATTTTTTATTGCCAGTAAAGCGGGTACACTCTACAATCAAATAATATAATGCATTTCTGATTAATTAATTCCTCATGCGCCATGCCATTGATCCAAAAATAGATTGTGTCACAGCCAGCAACTTAAAAGCGGTCAAGACTATCTAGAACTCAGACCGGCTTATTCTATTTGGCTGCTGGCAGAAAACCTGATTAGCGATGATAACAGGCACCTGCATCATTACAAAATGCGTGATGAACAAGGCAACACCTTGACGCAACATGGCGGCATTTGGCTGCCGGAACTAAAAAAGTTTAAGGCAAACCACATTGAAACTGAAGATCAGCGTTGGTTAAAATTCTTTAGAGAGGGCGAGCAACTCAACGATGAAGCCTTGCCTGACTGGATTATTACCCGGGAGATGAAACAAGCCATGAGTACCTTAAGCACCTTTTCAGAAAAAGATCAGCACTATTATCAATACCAAGCCCGGCAAGAATATTTGCGTGAGCAACGCACGATTCAGCATGAATTAGAGCAGGTGAGGAGAGCGCTATTACAAGCGAACCAGCGGGAAGAACTTGCAATAGCTGAAATAGCACGCTTAAAAGCCCTGCCAGCCCAAAAAGAGTAGCGTTTGTTATCCATTCGAACTACATTTTGGGAATTATTCCAGCCTGCAAGGCTTTTGATTTTCTTCGTGCTCTTCGTGGTCAACTGCCTTCAAATACCCCGATTATTTTCCTACCACTGAGACTCGCCGGTTTCAGGATCGTACATTTCGTGGACAATTTTATGGCGGTTGGCAATTAACTCTTCAATGCTGGGCGAATTGCTCATGGCGCGTGAAATAGCCAGTTTCATGGCCTCGTAGTTGGTGCGATATAAATCTTTACGATCCAACTCAGGGTTGGTTGCGCATTCGGGCGCTATCCAAAGCATTGCAATGATGCACAAGTCATTGGCTGTATCGGCGGGAATAACACCGGCGATAACGCTGTCAATAACCGCATCGGCAACCGCTGATTGCACGGGGCCGCCAAATAAATTGATATAGGCGGAAGATTTCATGGTTACTTTGGGGACGATTATCGTCGCAGGGCGCACTTGCTGGTTGCAGGCGCGGATAGCAAACATGCGGGTATGACCTTCAGTTTGACCCATCAAATTTGCAAAGGCGTTTCCTGCGGGGCCTTTGACACTGCCAATAAGAATTTCAGGCATGGCATCAGTGCCTTGTCCTTCGCTGGAAAATACGGTTGCTTCACCGGTTCTAAACCAAATTGTATCTGACATTAAAAAACCTAAACGAGTAGTAAATAAAAAAAAGCATTTTATGACGGATGGCAAGAGGCGGCAATACTTATATGTTTTGCCAAAATAGCGCAACGGCAAAAGGGCAGAGTAAGCGGCAAAGCACAGTTATGATAAAATGTATTCTATTCAAGGCTTATTGGTTGTATTTGATTTACAGTGGGTAACCCATAACACAGGATTAAAAATGTAAGCTGGTCATAAGATGAATTGATATTACCACAAATCGTAAAGCCGTCATTCCGGCAGTCCCTGCCGGGATGACGGCTTGGGCGTTTTCAGCTAATAATAAGACCTGTGTATATCGGTATTTTTATATTATTTACCCACTATGATTCACATGGATCCAACCGTGTTTAAAGACTTCGGCTATCAATTTAACACGGGGCAGACCTGGCAGGTTTTATAAACCTGCCAGGTCTAACTTCGATATTTTTGTCCTGACTAAAGTGGGGTAGCCAAGACTTCAACAGCTTTCCAAACGTAAGTAACGGCGTTACAAACACAGTTACGCTTCATTATTCACAGTAAAGTACACTAACATTCAACAACAAAGGATCGCATGGTCGTTAAATTTATGGCTTTTACGCTGGTGGGGGCCATCAGTACCCTAGTGCATTATTCAATACTCTATGCACTGGTTGAAGGCTTTGCTTTCAATCCGGTTTGGGGGTCAGGTTATGGCGCTTTGGCCGGTTTAATCATCAGCTATGCTTTAAACTATTCGCTTACCTTCAAAAGCCAACAGTCACATACACAAACCTTACCAAAATTCGCGTTAATCGCCTCACTGGGTTTCTGTTTAAACATCGTGTTGATGACTTTATTAACACCTCATCTCTATTATCTTTATGCGCAGGTTTTAACCACGGGAGTGGTATTGATTTGGAATTTTTTGGCCAACAGCTTTTGGACTTTTAAAATAGATAGTCCAAAAAATATGACAAAAGACACACCATCAACGCACCGAAAAATATTTACAGGATTCAGCTTACTCCTTTCTGATTGGCTAAATAAATCCAGGTATCGAACCGCTTTGGCGCTGTGTGTATCCCTGTTATTTCTGGGATCGATGATCGCTTACCAATTTCCTGCCATAGATTTTTTTGTGTCAAAAAAACCCTTGACAACAGTATATAAGCAGACATCACATCCTGCTGAGTACTTACTTTATTTCATGGAAAGACCATATTATCTACAAGGAAAAACCTTGCCATTATCTGACATTACCTTATTACAAGATGGCTTGACCCATTCAAATCACGACTTTTATGTACTCCAAAAAGACGTGTTAAGCAGTCTGCCCGAAGCCGTCACACTGCGTAACCACTATAAAACATTTACCTTGTTTCATGCCCGTAGCGGTGACAAAAAATGAGTTCTCGTGAACCGATCCATCTAATCATCAATGCGGATGACTATGGTTACTACCCGTGTATCAGCCAAGGTATATTGGAGGCTGCGACTTCGGGTGCCCTGACCGCGACCGGTATTCTGGCGAACAGCCCTGATTTAAAAACCCAGCTTAAGTGGCTGGGTTCTGTCGAAGATATGGATGTGGGCGTGCATCTTAATCTGACTTTCAGGCAGCCATTAACCGCTATCATGTCTGAAAAACTGGTGCATTGGCAGGGCTTTTTTCCAAATGCCTATGCCATGAGCGGGATGGTCTTGACCGGTAAAATCAGTATCAACGATATTCGCCTGGAATGGTCTGCGCAAATCGAAGCCTGTCAGGGGAAAAAATTGCAGTTTTTAAATTCCCATGAGCATATCCACATGTTGCCGGTTTTGTTTCCGTTGCTGTTAGAATTAGCCAGGAAATATGACATTCCTGATATACGACTCACTCAAGCAGAATGGCTTGCGCCTTTTGGCGTTTCGGCACTGGTTCGCAATACGCTAATGCAAACCATGCAGACCTTTAATAAAACAAAACTTAAAAGTAAAACACCCGTATTTTTAGGCTTGAGTCGAAGTGGAAAACTCGATTTCGATTATTTGGAAACTATTTTTTCAACGCTTGTTCCGGGAAAAATCTATGAACTGATGTGTCATCCCGGGCGCTTTGACCCCAATGAAATTTCAGATCTCAGGCTTTTGTCTTATCATGATTGGGAAGGTGAACTGGCGCTATTACAAAGCCAAAAAGTTTACGAACTGTATGAAAAATTTGGCATCCGCTTAAGCCATTATCAACATTAAAACCATCAGAGCCATGATAAAAAGAAGACCAATACACTGAATTCAAAAGTTACCAGGAATCCGGACAGGTACAAAGCATGAGGAACATCCGAAGTGCCTGTAAGCTACAACCCAAAGCCCTCGACATCAATGTTGGAGATCAGATAGAACAACTTGACCAGATCATTAACGACACCAATGGTCAGGAATATTTCAACAAAACCATTATCACTGACGGGATGAAGACCCTTTTAACTAAAGGGATGTCACGTTTGGCCGGTAAATCCAACGATACCGTTTTTCATTTAAAACAGGCCATGGGTGGCGGTAAGACTCACTTGATGGTCGTCTTTGGACTTCTTGCCAAAGACCATGCACTCCGTTCATACCTGATTGGCACCATACCTTACCAAGCGGAATTTAGCTCTGCAAAGATTGCCGCCTTCAATGGCCGAAACAATCCGGCATCTTACCTATGGGGAGAAATAGCACGTCAACTGGGTAAAGAAAGCTTATTTAGTGCTTGAACGGAATTAAATTAATTAATATAAAACAATGAGTTGTGATA
>JBAXXH010000125.1:0-10038 GCA_037127995.1 Methylococcaceae bacterium
CATGGTTTTCCTTTGAATTATTGTTACAGTTTTGTTGGGCAACAGCTTTTCGTTGGCCAACGTTTCGATGATGATACGAAAATCAATAGTAAAATCAATGGAATCAAATCACGTGCATTTTGTGGCAATTTTTGACTATCCGTGAGGCTCATAGCGCAACGTGAGTATCAAACAGCAGATTCAAAATTACCCATTGCCACTAAACAACCGGGCTACTTCGTCCAAAAACAGTAGTCAGTTTAGCTTGGCTAATACTGTAAATCAACGCGGATTATTGCTTGATTCCAAATGTAAAGAGGCATTTCAATGTTGCTTGGCATCACCGATGATTTAGACCCGTTACCGCTGGAAGACAACAACCCCTAAATCTCGGCTAAAATATCCAGTGCTTCAGAGAGCGTGGACACGGCATGTATTTCCAATCCCTTAATGGGCGTTTTGGGGGCATTGGCTTTGGGAATAACGGCTTTTTTAAAGCCGTGTTTCGCGGCATCATTTAGACGCGCATGACCATTGGCAACGGGTCTGATTTCCCCGCTTAAACCGATTTCCCCAAAAAAGAATACATCATGCGGAATGACTTTATCCCTCAGGCTGGAAACAATCCCGACTACAATCGCTAAATCAGAACTGGTTTCTGTGACTTTTATGCCACCCACAACATTGGCATAAATTTCATCCTGTGCGGTAAAAATACCGCCGTGCCGATAAAGCACCGCCAGCAACATGGCCAGACGGTTTTGGTCAAAACCTACCGCCAACCGTCTTGGATTGCCGTACTGACATTCAGTAACCAAGGCCTGAATTTCTACCAATAAAGGCCGTGTACCTTCCCATAACACGGTCACCACGCTGCCCGATGACGGCTTTTCCGCCCGATTTAAAAACATGGCCGAAGGATTCTTGACTTCTTTTAGTCCGGTACTGTCCATGGCAAAAAAACCCAATTCACCCACGCTGCCAAAGCGGTTTTTATCCGCCCTTAACACCCGAAAGCGGGCATCATCCGTTGAACCCAGCATCACCTGCGTATCGACAATATGGCTCAACGTCATCGGCCCCGCCAGGGATTGATCTTTGGTCACATGCCCGACCATAAAAATGGATACATGATGTTTTTTTGCATATTGCGTCAGGTAACTGGCTGATTCCCTGACTTGAGAAACCGATCCCGGTGCAGAATCGGTATCTTGTGTGTGCATAACCTGAATGGAATCTATCACCAAAATTTGCGGTTTTATGTCATCCAAAACATCACAAATACGTTGTACAGAGGTTTCCATCAGCATCATCATTTTAGCGGCCGGCAACTTTAAGCGGTGAGCCCGTTCAGCTATTTGTTGCAACGATTCTTCGCCTGACACATACAGTACACTGATTGACCGATCGGCAATATTGGCAATGGCCTGCAACAACAGCGTACTCTTCCCTGCCCCCGGAGCGCCGCCAATCAACACCACACTGCCGCTGACAATGCCGCCGCCTAAAACGCGGTCAAATTCGGAAATGCCGGTCGAAATGCGTTCAGCTTGAGACAAATTGACGTCGGATAATAACTTAACTTCGGATCGGCTGCCGGCATATCCCGTGCGGCTACTCCGCTCGGTGGAGGCTGACCCCAGCCTGACTTCCTTGATCGTGTTCCATTCACCACAACTGGTGCATTGCCCGCCCCAACGCGGATAATCGGCACCACATTGATCGCAAACAAACGCCGTTTTGATTTTTTTTACCATTGTTTAATGTACACAGTGACTTTTACTTTTTAATTAATTTCCGAGTTTAACAAAATAACTTCAATTTCTTCGGTTATTTCTTCCTGACGATAGATTTGGGATTTTCGGCGCAGATTAACCGTTTCATCATCCAAATGCTTTACGGCACCTTCCAGGTGTTGTAAACGGCGCTGATTTTCGGCCATGAGTGAAATGTAAAAAATTTCATGTAACACCGCGAACAGATAATGATGAACCAAATCAGAAAAAAACTCGCCAGGTTCCAGATTAAGTAGTGGCGGATTTCCATAAGCCGGTGTTCGTGGTTTTTGCTGAAAAAAAGGGGGGAATATCTGCCTGCGTGTAATTTGACCGGCACTATTATCATGATAAATAACCGTCAATTGCAGCGAAGGGCCGGCAATAGTCACCGGGTTAATGTCATCCTTGGCAATTGGTAATGCGCTGATAGAATCAAGCAGGCGATTAAGGACTGCGGGTACTTCTTCTGCAACATTGGCACCGGCAATGGATGCGATTACCTCAACAGGATTATCTGCCAGCCGGTTACAAAGTCGGCTACCGATGGCAATAATACCGGAATAAGCGTCTGCCGTAATCGTGTTAAGCAGGCTTTCGTTAAAATCACCGCAAAAACCACGCTCGGCCCCAACCAGAATACCAACCGATGTGGCATTTTTATCGGCATCAGGTAACGGGTAAAAATCCAGAAAATCCAGTGCCGCATTTTCAATATTGGCCACCGCCTGACCCTGTAGGGTTTGAAAGCGCCCCAGCTTGTGAATTTCTATCAATGCCAGATTCTTCATTGAATTTAAAATACTGCGAATCTCATCCATTTGAACGATATGCAATTGTAGTTCGCGGCTTTGGCTCATAAAGGCTGCCCTAAGTCACTTATCAGCCACTCACTGATTGTTTGCCGCCATTGTTTAGAGGGGCTGTCCAGCGTTAAGGCTGTGGTTTTAATACCCTGCTCAATGAACCCAAGATAGCCCGGAATATCTTTGGGTTCTGCCTTATTAAAAAATCCTTCATTAAAAGCGGTCAACCAGGCCAATTGGAAAAGACTGCTCAGTGGCGTCAGTCGATCTTGTTTTAATATTTCCCGCAACAGCCGTCCACGTTTAATCCGTGCTTCCATCGACGCTTCCAGGCGTTGACCAAAACGGGTAAAAGACTCAAGTTCCAGAAATTGCAGATAATCCAGCTTCATTTGCCCGGCTTGATGGCTGATGCTGCGGTGCTGGGCTTTACCGCCTATCCGCGACACCGATTTGGTGATGTCGATAGCGGGACGAAATCCTGATACAAACAAATCATTATCCAGATAGATTTGCCCGTCGGTAATGGAAATAAGATTGGTGGGAATGTAGGCGGCAATTTCGCCCTGTTTGGTTTCGACTATTGGCAGGGCGGTCATGCTGCCGCCGCCGTTTTCGGCATTCAATCGGGTTGACCGTTCCAACAGACGGGAATGGACAAAGAAAATGTCACCGGGGTAAGCTTCCCTACCCGGCGGTCTGCGTAGCAACAAAGACAGCTCCCGATAAGTTCTGGCATGGGTGGATAAATCGTCATAAATAATCAGGGTATCCCTGCCCTGCGCCATCCAGTGTTCAGCCAGCGCACAACCCGCAAACGGAGAAATATATTGTAACCCCGGCAACGCACTGGCTTCGGCGACCACGCAAACCGTATAGTCCAGAGCGCCTTGATTGCGCAAGGTTTCCACAGTACTGACAACCGCCGAACGCTTCTGGCCGATCAACACGTAAATACACACAACATTCTGGTCTTTTTGATTAATCACCGTGTCGATGGCGATTGAACTTCTGCCCAACCCTTCATCACCCACTATCAATTGTCGCTGACCTTTGCCAACGGGAATCAGGGTATCAATAATTTTAATACCGGTGTACAGCGGCTTATCGACAAAATCGCGGGCAATAATGGCAGGTGAGCCTTTTTCCAGATTCTCACGCCCGGCCGGAGTGGGAGGTGTCATACCATCCAAAGGTGTTCCCAGAGGATCAATAACCCGACCTAAAAACTCGTCACCGACCGGTATGCCCAGCGAGTGCCTCGCAAGAAAAACAGTCGTCCCTGAAGTCAGCGCCTCGGTTTGATACAATAAAATAGCGCCTATTCTATCGCGATTCAGGTCAAACACCATGCCTCGACTGCCATCAGCAAAAATCAGAATATCTTCAATGGCCGCTGAAGGCAATCCCTTAATCCAGCTAATGCCATCACCGACGGCAACCACGGTGCCTTGTTCGCTAACACGCAACCCTGGCTGATAGTTAACCAGCCAATCGGCTTGTTTATCCAGCAAACTGGCAAAGGCTTCAGGTTTACTCGGTGTCATTTGCGATCTCGGCAAAACCAATCAACTCATGTTGCAGGTTGGCGTTTAAGACCCAGGCTCCAATATCCAGGCGAAAACCTGCGATCAGTTCTGCATCCTGATAGTATTGAAAATTGATTTGACTGTTGATTAATGCACCCAACTGCTGTTCCAGTTGAAGCCGCTGTTCAGCGGTTAAGAGATAGGCACTGGTTATTTTGATCGGCACCGGTTTTTTGGCATCCAACAGTTGCAGACATAACGCACAGGCTTCCGGTAACGTTTTAAGATTGTCCAACAACAGCTCAAATAGTCGTGCCTCCAGCTCGGGACTGGCCGACTGTTTCAGTAATATTCCGGCAAAGCGGGCACCATTTTGTAACGCCTGCTTTTCGGCTTGTAATTGAAGCTCCCTTTGTTGGCGCTGAAGTGTCACATTTATTTTTTGCCGCTCCTGCTCAAGATCACTATTCAACCTGTCTATTTGCAGCCTTCTTTCAGCTTCAATTTGCTGACGCAGTGCGGTAAGAGCGGCTTGTTTTTCCTGCTCCCACAATTTTTGGCGATTTTCATAAAGGCTGCGCTGCTCTTCTGCCTGCTGTTGGATGGCTTTTGCATCGGCAAGTGATTGATCAATAAACTGCTTGCGCTTGGCAATCACTGCCAGCAACGGCTTGTAAAAAAGTCGCTGCAAAATCCAGATTAAAATCAGGAAGTTGATGATTTCCAGGATAAAAGTGGATAGATTGAATTCCATAGGCTTTAAGTATTCTGTAAAAAATTTTCACCACGAACGGCTGCACGAAGAGCAGGCGAAAGGCACAAGGCTAAAGGTAAAAATCTGATTTCCAACGGTCGCTCTTTGCCTTTAGCCTTGTACCTTGTACCTTTACTTAACAATATATTCAAGCAATGGATTTCTGAACAAGACAATCAAGATAATCACCAGGCAATAGATAGCCAGTGATTCGATCATCGCCAGGCCGATGAACAAGGTGCGCATGATTGAGCGTTCGGATTCCGGTTGTCGCGACAACGCATCAAGCGCACAACTGATGGCCTTACCCATGGCCAGCGCGGGCAACATGACCCCCAAAGCGATACCGATAATAGCGGCGACGCTGGAGCCAAGGACGATCAAGGCTATGTCGGACATAAACTACTCCTGTGAATTAAGTTGTTGGGATTGCATGGCACCAGCAAGATAAATCAGTGCCAGCATACCAAAGATATAGGCCTGCACCAGCGCTTCAATGATATGTAACATCAAAATAGGGATGGGGGCGAGAAACCCGGCTACCAGTAAAATCAGCATGGCCGCCATTTCCAGACTCATCATGTTGCCAAATAAACGAATCGCCAGCGCCAGGGTGCGGGTAAATTCACTGATAATATGAAAAGGCAGCAAAATCGGGCTGGGTGTCAGGTAATGATGCAGATAATTTTTAAGACCCAGGGTTTTTATGCCAAACCAATGCACCGAAAAAAAAACTAACACAGCCAGTGCCGAGGTCACCGAAAGATCACGGGTGGGCGAATGCAGATCCGGTATTAAACCTACCAGATTGGCAACGATCAAAAACAGCCAAAGTGAGGCGATAAAAGGCATAATTTGCCGACCGTGTTCCGGCGCGACCGCACTTATGGCCTCGTAGATAGTCGCGACAATACCTTCAACCGTGGTTTGCAATGAATCAGGCAACATTTTTAGGTGCCGGGTTGAAAACCAGGCTATCGCAGTAATCACCAACATAATACCCCAAGTGGTAATCAGTGATGTACCAATGACTACGGGGCCTAAAGAAAATGAAAATTCGTTTTCCATAATTTATACACGCTAACCATTAGTTCAGAAAAAGGGTTTTGCCTGTCATGAGCTTGTCCCTATTTTTCCTTAATCAGAAAGTACACATTAAAAATACCTATAACCAAGCCGGTAAACAATAAGCTCAGTGTCCACCGCGTTGAGTAACCTTCCACCATACCGTCCAGCCAATGCCCCAGATAAACACCGCCAACTATTGGCAACACCATCACCAGACCCAAGGTGCCAATATAGACCGTTTGTGATAGCAAGTTCGGCCGGTCATGTTCCGCTTGTTTAATGCGTTTAATCCGGCTTTCAATTTGCTTTTTAAGACGCAGTTGATTGTTCATAGTCGATATAAAAGGGATTGTAGTGAAACCTGTCCTAACCAGCTTATTGTTCTTTGTATGAGAGCAATGCTACTCCAAATTAAAGAAAAGTTAAAATATTGACCACGTCAAAATTAACGATTCGAAGGTTCCCGGAACATGGACATTCAGCTTTACAGGGACTGGCTGCTCAAGATGGATTTAGGGTAAAAGCCGAAATTCGCAAAACCCTGACTAGGAGGCTGTCCGAGAATAGAAAACCTGCTGCGGAAAAGCCGTTTCGACCAGATTTTCTGCTCACAACGTTACACGCACAAAATATTTATATCAAATGATCAAAAAATCTGACTCAAAATGGCTTCCCCTCGCTACGGTTCCTATTCTCGGACAGCCTCTTAGCGGGTATAAAGAAAAAATATCTTGTCCGGCTTCCACAAGCCGGTTGACCAACTCTGCAAAGGAAAAAAGTTACCAGCTGGATAGACCGAGGAACAATAATCTGCCGAAACAATGGCATGTATTTTGTTTGGTTATACGCAATACGGTAACCAGACCCGGTCATACAAGCAGAAAGTAGACATTCATATCGTTTTATCTACTGTTGGGCGGTTTTGACAGCTATACAACCGGCATAAAATCTGTTCTGCGGCTTTCATTCAACACGAGACAGAAGGGTTCAAATTGTCTAGTCGCAAAACTACAAAAAACCATTCAGTTTCTGGATAACATGCAAAATCGTGTGTTATACAGCTCTGGATAATAACTTGTTGTACCTCAATGAGTTTCCATGAAGATTAAACTATTGTTAGCCTGTCTTAGCCTTGGGTGTACTTTAGCAACCGCTGCACCAGCAGCTTCCAAAGTCCCTAAACCTCTAGCCGCTCAAGTTCAGCGCCTCGTAGCACTGCTCAGTGATGGGTATGCCGTTGGATACCCAGGAGCAACACGGTTTCAGACAATCAAACATGACGTAGGCGGTGAAATTGCTTTAGTTGTTTTCACGATTGAAAACTTTGGTGGCGGAAATAATTATAGTCAGTTTTTTGCCGTCTTTTCTCCGGAAACGACTGGAAAAGGCAAGCAGCACTTCATGCTTCTTGATGTTATGAAAATTGGCCGCCCCGGCTGGCGGGCAATTGAAAAACTTAATGTTAAAACAACGCCTAACCCAACAAGCGACGAAACGATTATAGCCATTGATGCTTTGGAAAACACTGCTGAAGACTCTTTTAATTTCCCAAGTAAGAAAATAACTATCAATCTTGTACTTAAGAATGGCCGTCTCAGTGAACAAAAGACACCGTAAGTCTAAAAGTGTGCTCAACCGGAGATACTTCGATTTCATGCCAGCATCTCGTTTGCCTCTCGAATGCAATAGGTGCGTGGACATGATATTTTTTATCTTATTTTGTAGTGCGTAGATTTTAAAGTAATTTTATAAAAAATTGTTTCTTAATTGATTTACCTCAACATGTTGATATTAATTGAAAAATAATTAAGTTTTTATCGGATTTTAATAGCGAATGGTGAGAATCAACCGCTCCAATACACGGATTCACAATTACTCTCGGGCACTAAGAACATGACACCAGAAGAAACAGCTAGTCACATCTACCAAGCCGCAGTGCCAATTCTCAAAATCATAAGCGTAGGTGGGCGGCGCTGGTTACGAAATGACAAAATAAAGAAAAAACGAACAGGCCCTTGGCTACAAGCAACATACGAAGTAATTAATTTCGATGCATGGGGAGCAAAATCACCTTGTATTTACTTTATTGCCGGTAATGACGGGGTGATTAGATACACAGGAATCTTACGTAATGGGGCGAAGCACCGATGGCGAGAATCACCCGCGATTGATGCTGAAACTGGTATGCTTCGGCAAAAAAAAGAACTGCATCATAGTCAATGCTGGCAACACATTGAACAGGAACATTTGAGAAACCCCTCCATTATCTATGAAATAAGGTGCATCACAGCCCCCTTTCTTCTTCCAGTTCTCGAGCGACTGGGTCCACCACTCTCAGGCTTTATCCCGTTAGCCCAAGATCATGAGGGTATTGTTGCAGCATTGGAACGATGGCTGTGCAATAACCAAAGTCCAGGTTTAGTTCCTTGGAACATATCTATGACTGCATCTAGAAATGACACCAAGTGCCAACAACTTGTCCCGGCTCCGCAACTATCGGAACGCTTATACCCTAGGGATCAGTCTGTTTGCTCGAATGCCAAGCAAATGACAAGAGGAGAAACTTTGCGTAACTCTATTCAAATATCTTCTGAGGGATTCTTTACCGAGTTATGGGCTATAAATAATGAAAAGATACAAGTTTTTCCACATTTAAAAAACAAACGAAACATAGCAAATAAAGGACTAGAAATTACTCTAACTGGAAAAAAGGAAGACTATCATCTAGTTGATCTTGAACAATTCCTCGGTCACATTGCAAAAGGACACTTCGAGCAGATCGGAAGAGTTCGCATGAAACCCAAAAGTGGTGGACAAAGCAATGGATTTGCCGTGAGAAAGGCTATGATGAGCCAAACACTTTTGGCTGAAATTGAGGAACGTCAGAATCGGAAATAAAAACTGATTATACTCCGCGCGGTAAAGTTTTCGGTTTTTTAAAATAACTGGAAGTTCATAGTCATCAAGTTTTGCATCTCACTTTTGAAACGAGTGCCAAGATCACTAATGCAGTTATTGATACTGTTTCTGAAAGTATCGAACCGATCGTAATGCTTGTTATACAGAACCTGTTTTTTAACAAAACGCCATAACCGTTCGATCAAATTCAGGTTGGGTGAATAAGGCGGCAAATAAAGCAACTCAATATTCAATTCTTTTGCCTTGATGGCGACTGACTCGCATTTCTGATATCTGGCGTTATCCAACACCAGCGTAATGGGTCGCCCGCTATCAGCATATGCCTTCGCAATTTTTTCGAGGAACTCACAGAAGACGTCCTGATTAATATAGGTATCATTGGTTACCGTGATAGCCTCATGTTTGATCGGGTTATACGCACCCAAGACATTGTGACGTTTGCGCCCGCTGGCAGATGGCAGTAATAGCCTTACGAAGCACCAGACCATCCCTAAAAATGCCCCCATCACGAAGTGCGCCGCATCAACGAACAGAACGGTACGTTTGCCTTGTTTGGCCTCATCCAGAATCGGCTGTAACTGGTTGTCGTGAAATTCCTGTTGGGCTTGACGCTGCTTGTCATCATCCATTACTTTACCGGGAACCAGGCCACAACGTCTGCATTTCATACCGATTTTTTTCAGAAATGCCCAACAAGCAGAAGGCTTCAATCGGATACCAGTCTCTTTATCGATCATCTCTATAGCTTGGTTGACCGTATGGGGAAGTTCCTTTTTAAAGAGTTCCTTAAACTGCTCTGTATAAGGTTCCAATTGACTTTTTGGGTGGTGATAATTTTCCTCCAATAAGCCTTGTAAACCGCTTTCGTCGTACGCTGCGAGACAGGAGTCGAGTAGTCCCCAGAAGCGATAGTGCATGTGTTTTCACGAAGCGTTTTTTGCGTAGTGGAAATGCAGGCTTTACGAAATCGCGTCGAGTCATTGGAGAGCATGTGAACCACCCCTTGTTGGGTGGTGAGCGAGTGACCAGGACGGCTGGGGCTTGCGTAGCAATCTAATTGGTCGCGGTATTTTTGAGGATTTCCACGCTGGGAGCAAGGGAAATCTTTACTCAAAAATAGCGACTCCCCGCCTTCTTCGTGTAATTGGTCACTGTGTCTTCGTCGATCCTTGCGATCTTCGCGATGTCCTTACGTTGATACCCTATTT
>JBAXXH010000126.1:0-10012 GCA_037127995.1 Methylococcaceae bacterium
GGGGACAAGGGGTCGAAGGTTCAAATCCTTTCGTCCCGACCAATTGAAACAATGAGTTACAAAATATAGAATTTGTTAAAAAGTGAAAATAACGGTTTCGGTATAACATCCGGTATAACAATTTCCAACACTTACCGAATATTCCACGCTTAAAAGTTACGGCAACCGCTGCCGGTCAAGATTCAAAAATAGTCATTAGGGCCGATGTAGCTCAGTTGGTAGAGCAACTCATTCGTAATGAGTAGGTCACGAGTTCGACTCTCGTCATTGGCTCCAAATAAAACAATGGCTTACATGGAAATGTAGGGCTTTTTTTATGCCTGTTATTTTTTAATAAGCACTTGGAACAATTCGCTTATTAAAAACAGTGCCGATAACCAACCTTATCGTTGGCTTAACCAAATTGTAGGGGCGTCACATCTCCCGTGGTGGCCTTCCCCCTCCAATCTTTAAGTTTAAGATTCAATACAAGCTAACTATGGTGGATTTAGCCATGAAAAAAGTAATTTTATTAATCGCACTTTCCCCGCTATCTGCCCAAGCTTGGTGGTTTGGTAACTATGATGATTGCGTCTTAGATAACATGAAAGAAGGATTATCTGCGGCTGGTGTAGTCGCTGTAAGAGCAGCATGTAGGAATAAATATCCACCGAAAGTGGTAAAATACCCTTTAGATAATTATGTGCCGCCATTATGCTTCAGTGTTGATTTAACCAATGAAGAAATAGGAAATATTAAGCTTCAGCCAGATGGCTCTTTTTATTCTATTTGGAATGGCAATAAGTTTGAGGTAAATGATTTGGTTTTTACTTTGCAGTATCAAGAAAAAAACTACGACAACACAGTAAAATCAAGTAATGAAGTAAACAAAAACGCCGGAAATGTTTCCAGTGAGACGGCTCAATCGACTATTCCCCTAGGTTTTCCATCCAATATTTATTCTTATACGGTTATAAAAGCAACCAAGCTTAGCTGTAAATAAGTCAAAGCTAAAACACTTTGTGTTGATAATGAAATAGCCCTATGTAATGCACCAGGCGCAAAAAGTCTCATTGCTGCTGTTATTTAGCCGTGTCCGCTTGCAGGTGTTTGTACTCAAAACAGTGCCAATCAAAGCTTTAGCATGAATCCGTGCCATATCTACGTATCGCATGTATATCAAGGCTTACAGGCAGGTATTATGATTGATATGGGTGTTGTTGCTGGTTTGTTGATAATTGCCTGTTCCCCTGCATGACATCAGGCATAAAAAAACCGCATGGTTAGCGGTTCATTTTGTCGATCTGGATTTGTTTAGTCATCAGTGTCTACAATACGAGTGATCCACATATTTCTTTTTCCCGCTGGCCGAATAGGTAAAACAGCCGCCACGCGATCCTGTGTGGTACTCGCTTGAATTGTCCGTGCTGTCTAATGTCCTACTTGGTGACTGGCAATCCTTACGTTCCCACTTATTTTTGCCTTGCCCGCTGCGACTGATTGCCATTGCATATTATCGGGTGAATCCGCACCATAACAAGCCACCTGATTAGCAAGATGCTTCAGTCAGCATTATTATTGTTTTTAAATTGCGGTATTCAGCGTCCATGTTTGAAAATCATAGCTTTTTTGAGTATCGATTTATCACTCAATAACTGACTTCCCAGCTTTCATACTCCCCTCATACCAATTAAACATTTCCGAGAAAAAGAACTTCCCGAAACCGCTATCAGTCTCGGTTTTCGACATAAAGCTTAAAAACTCGTCGGCATTGCTCAGAAACGCTTCCTTGATACTGTCCTGTAGTTTTTGCTTGCGCAAGAATTCGATGCTGTTGGTTTTAAAAGCGGCACGCAGACCATCGTCTTCTTCCAACTTGGCTTTAATGGCACTCATCACCCGGTCAGCTTCTTCAAAGGGAATACCAAAGTCCTCATTCAATTTCTTAACGATCAGTTTAAGTTTTTCCATATCAGGTTTGCCATCACGGTGACCATCGTCTGGTGATGGTTCCAAAACACCATCTTCATTCTTTAACGTAATACAGCCATTCTGCTCTTCCTGCACACGGTACTTGTCCATATCGATCATTTCCATCACTTCCATCGGCAAGGTTTGTGTTTCATACGGCAATTGCCGTAGCAGCAGTTTGGCAAACAGATAAAACTTTTCCAGCGCGGTATCGGTAAAGGTCATAATCTGACTAATAAAACTGTATTGCTACACATAGCGTCCGATTTCTTTACGAAACTTGTCTTTGGCGGCGGCCTTCAACTTTTCGTAATCTTTATTGCCAATCTGATCAGCGGCAAGGTTGTCGTAGTAATTGTTTCTTATAATGCTGCCATCACTGCCTTTACCCGTGACAATACGTTGGAAAAAAGGCTGCAACTTCTCTGACTTTACTTTTTTTACCACAAATAAATCGACAAATTCTACCAAATCCTCCGCTGTAAAGACGTGCATCTGCTCCAATGTGTATTTCAGGTTGCTAAGCTTATTCGGATCGGTGGCACCTTCCAGCTCGGTGCGCTGATAATAATCCTGAAACGCTGCCTGGATGTCACTTTGCTCATTAACAAAATCCAGCACCATCGTATCTTGCTTAAGCGGCGGATAAGTGCGATTAAGTCGGTTTAAGGTCTGCACGGCTGCCACGCCGCCCAACTTCTTGTCCACATACATGGTATGCAATAACGGCTGATCGTAACCCGTCTGGTATTTGCTTGCCACCACCAAAATACGCTGCACCGGACTCTTAAACGCCTCGGCAATATCACCCGTACCTGGCGGGTTCATAGCCTCTTCGGTGTACTTTTGCTCGTTAATCGTTACCGTACCAGAGAATGCCACCAGCACACCAAAATTTAAACCCTGCTCACTCAATACCTTATCCAGCTCTTGCTTATAACGCACGGCATGAGCCCGTGAATGCGTTACCACCATCGCCTTGGCCTGTCCGCCAATCTTGTGTGCCGTATTGCGGGTAAAATGATCGACAATAATATGCGCTTTACGCTTGATAGCAAATTCATGCTGGTCTACGTATTTCAGCATCAGCCTTCTCGCTTTCAGCTTCTCCACTTCCATTTCACTTTCGGCTTTCTCGTTTTCGATCAGCTCAAAATAGGTTTTGTAAGTGGTATAACTTTCCAACACATCCAGAATAAAGCCTTCAGCAATTGCCTGGCGCATGGTGTATTGATGAAAAGGCCTAAAACCTTTTTTAACGCGCTTATCCGGCACCCCAAACAACTCCAGCGTCTTGTCTTTGGGTGTGGCAGTAAAGGCAAAAAATGACAAATGCGGAAGTTTCTGCCTCGCCTTCTGAATCTTTTCCAATTCATATTCGATAGGATCTAAAACCTCCCCCTCGTCATCCCGATCCAGCGCTTTTTTTAAATCCTCATCGCTGGTCAATACCAGTTTAAGCTCTTTAACGCCTTCACCGGTTTGCGAGCTATGCGCTTCATCAACCACGACAGCAAAACGCTTCCCCGACATTTTTGCCAACTCACCCACAAAACCAAATTTTTGCAGCGTAGAAATAACAATCTTATCGCCGCGATCCAAGGCTTGGGTTAGTTGTCTCGCGCCATTGCGAATGGGTGTCACCACGCCTTTTATTTTCTCGAATTGTTTAATGGTGTCTTGCAGTTGCCTATCCAGTACCCGCCGGTCAGTAATCACAATAACACTATCAAATACCGGTTGCCCGTCAGCCCCGCACAAATTAGCCAATTGATGCGCCAGCCAGGCAATACTGTTTGATTTACCGGAACCGGCACTGTGCTGAACCAAATAATTGTGTCCACTGCCATGTGTTTTCGCATGAGCCAGTAACTTGCGCACCACTTGAAACTGATGAAAGCGTGGAAAGATAAATTTTTCTTTACCGGTTTTCTCGTCGCGTTCGGCGTGCAAATAATTCTGAATCAGCAACAATAAAGAATCCGCCTGCCAAATACCCGGCTGCATCTCACCGTCTTCATCGATAAAATCATTCCACAAATAACTGGAAGCAAAGTGGCCATCAATAATCGGGTTATACGTATCGCGATTAAAAGGCAAAAAACCAGTCTCCGCCCCGGCAATATGGGTGCTCATAAACGCCGCATCATCATCGACGGCAAAATGCACCAAACACCGTTTCCAAAACGGCTCATGTTTATCACGCCGCCGATATTGGGCGATAGCCTGTTGCACGTTTTGACCGGTAAAATGGTTTTTAAGCTCTACCGATACAATCGGCAAACCATTAAGAAAAATCACCACATCCGTTGACTGATCCGGTGTCTTGGTAGAAAAATGCACTTGTCGCATCACGGTAAATTGGTTGCTTTCATAATTGGCCTGATGCGCTTGGTTGCCACCGGCAGATGGACGAAAATAAGCCAATTGCAGATTAATGCCATTAAACGACACCCCATTGCGCAGCACCTCCAAGGTGCCCCGTTTCTGGATTAACCCCGTGACGTGTGCCGCCAGTGCCTCACGCGGTGCATCAGGAAACTGTTTATGCAACTTGGCCAATTCAACGGGCTGAGTCGCTTCGACAAAGTCCCACAACTGTTCGACATCCAGCAGCTTTGCCGCATCAAAATGCTTGGCATCGCGAACACAATACAAAGGACTTGCAGCCAATGTTGCCATCACTACATCTTCAAAGGCCGCTTCATTTAAGGGATTTATCTTTGCCATTTTGCTTCCTATTGCTAATAGCGCATAGCTACCAGACTTAATTTATAAGCCTTGTAGCTATAAAAAATCATCATAACTACAATGGGTTGGGCGTGCCTTATTGTTTTTTTCTTTGCTTTTTCTTTGTTTTCTATTGTTAGTTATTAAGCAATAAACCATGTACAGGTAACTGCACGACAACTTTTACTTATATCAATCCTTAGTTAAGGGAAACCGCTTTCCCTTAACTAATAAAGAGACTTAGGTAACGATCAAACACATAAGCACGACCACGTAATTGCCCGGTAACCTCTACCAATAACCCCAATTTTTGCAAATCCCGAATCAATGCATTAGCCGTGGGCGTACTCACCGCCAAGGCTTGTTCGATATCCACTGCGGTAATCATGGGTTGACGATACAACAAATTAAGCACTTGCCGGGCATTCGGTACCCGTTTACCCAGAACCAAAATTTGCTGTTCGGCTTCCATACGCAAGACCAAAATTTGCCGAAATACATCCCGCCCTTTGGCCGCCGTGTCGGCAACACCTTGCAGAAAAAAGCGCACCCAATGAATAAGATCGTTAGAAACTCTTACGCGCGTAAGCGCATCATAATAACTGGCCCGGTTGCGCTCAAAAAAGTCTGATAAATACAGCGAGGGCTTAGCCAACAGACCGTGACTAATCATATAAAGCGGTATCATCAGTCGTCCAATACGGCCATTACCATCCAAAAAAGGATGAATAGTCTCAAACTGATAATGGCTAATGGCGATACGCACCAAGTGTGGCACCGTAATGTTGTCATTATGCCAAAACTGCTCCAGGTCACTCATCAACTCAGGTAGACTGTCTGGATGAGGAGGAATAAAAGCTGCATCCATCAAGCTCGAACCACCAATCCAGTTCTGACTGGAGCGAAATTCACCCGGTAGTTTGTGTTCGCCGCGAGCACCCTGCATCAAAATATGGTGGGTTTGCTTAAGCAGACGATTCGACAACGGCAACTTTTCAAGCTCGACAATGGCCGCATTCACGGCATCAATGTAATTACGGACTTCGCGCCAATCGTCACGTTTTTCGGCACTGATTTGATCGAAAGGCATCAACACTTCGTCTATGCCGGTTTGTGTTCCTTCGATACGACTGGAGGTTTGCGCTTCCTTAATGACGTGCATCTCAATAAACAAATCAATGTCCGGCACGATCAGCGAAAAGGCATTTAACTCACCCAAGGCACGGTTGGCCGACTCCAACAAAGCGTTAATGGTCGGATCTTCCCAGTACCAGGCATGATTAACCAAAACAGGCTCAAAACTTTTGTATTGATAGCGCGGCTGCAAATGTCCGGCCTTGAATTTTTCAAATTTCATGGGTGTCCATCCTTAGAGAGTTCATGCGGTGACAGTCTCCGGTACGTTGCGCTGGCCGGTTACACATTCATGGATAAGTGCGGCGCGGTATTCGGTTAGCAGGGCGAGTTGGCGGGTGTAGGCGGCGTGGATATTATCGAGTATTTCATTCTGACGCTCGATAAAAGCTACAATTTCTTGTTGTTCATTTATTGGTGGCAGAGGAAATAAACTACTTGATAAGTAGTTATGTTCAATGCTTTCTACAGTTGCACCTTCTTTTAGCCATTGTAATAATAATGAATCCTGTAGACCAAGAATGAAATTTGCTGCAAATTCAACATTCATTTTTAAATTAAAACGTAATGCTTTCATATCCTGATTAAGTGTCACTCTAACCATATTAATTGCAATGGGAATTGTTCTTTGTAATATCCCTGATCTAACAACCATTAATAACGCCCCACTTTCAACAAAATTTGTTGAAGATTCTTTTACCGCTTGCACCGTTAATTTATCTTGGGTATCCGAAATCCAAAAAGTCTTCATATCTTTAGGCGATACCCAAGGTATATCACCACCAGTCCAATAACTAATATTCTCTTTGCTTGGTGTGCCACCGCCACTGAATTCACATAAATACTTCAAAGGGACAAGTTTCCAATGTGCGGGAATCTCACCCAGCCACGGCAAACCGGAGTCTTTCATTGAAGCATTGGGATTAAGACCACGGGTAACGGCTTCCTGAATCACTGCCGCCCGCTGCTCCTTGAGCAAAGCCATCTGCCGTCGCCGCATGTCCATCAGTTGGTCGATCTGTGCAGTTTGTTCAGCGACATATCGGACTAAATGACGCTGGACTTTCAAATCAGGCAAGCCAATCCAGACATCTTTGATAATGGCAGAATTGAGGCCGCTCATGATCGTGCCTTTTCCAGCTGCTCCAATTTGCTCTCGAATGTAGTGTCCTTTATCAATTAGTAATGCCATGAAATCAGGATCAATCTCCTTCTGAAATCTCAATCGAATAAGGTGAGAATCCATAATTCCAACTTGTATGTCTTTCGGAACAACACAGCATCGCCCTGTAGTTCCCATCATCGTCACAAGTAAATCACCAGAGTTTATGGAGCAAGCTTTCAATTCTGCATACTTGGATGGTGTTATATAACGTGACCCTGCTGTAAAATCATCTGAGATGACATTTTCTTGGCCATAAACCTTATACCCATCGGATACCATTTGATCAAGAGTCAAAGCACTTCCAAACGGGCCAATGCGAATTCCGTCTGCGGCACGAAGTTTCCGACGAAGTTTTGCAGTTTGCCACCCACCTGAAAATATTGGAAACTCCTCATTCATACCCTCACAATCTCCCTCAACAAATTTTCCGTCTCGTCATCCAAAGCCAGCAATTCAGCGGCAATGTCCGTGGTGGTGCGCAGCGGGGTATATTCGTAAAAATATTTGGTAAAGCTGATTTCGTAACCGACCTTGTCCTTGTCTCTGTCCATCCAGGCATCCGGCACATGCGGCAACACTTCACGGATAAAGTAGGCGTCGATGTCGTCTTTCAGCGGCACATTCTCAAAGTCCCGCAGTGTGGTATCAGGGACTGGCTTATCCTCGGTATCCAGCACCGGTTCGGCGGTTTCATCCCTTTCGCTTAAAACACTGCGTAGCACCTTAACCAAACCAGCGGCCGGTTTCCATGGCAGCGCTTTATTCAGTGCCGTAAAGAAAGCCCGGTCGTTATAGTACGGCGCTTGCTCCGCCAGCATTTCCAGAACGGTAGCCAATTCTTGCGCCCGGTCGTCTTTTAGCTTGAGCACGGTAGTATCAAATTGCAGACGTTGACGTTGCGCCTCGGTTAAATCAAAACGTAAACGTAGCGGACGTTCGACACACACTTTGGTATAGCCAAAATCGGTGGTATCAAAAATCTTGCTGACCTGACTTTCTGCAAACGCCTCGTAGATACCCAGAATACTGGCGGACTGATCTTCACTGATTTCCACCCGTTTTTTGCCCAGATTACGCCGTTGCATGGTGTAAAAATCAGCACTGGTGGCATTAATCAACTGCACCTTGTTCAGTCGTTCGGCAGGTTTTCGGTTATTGATCAGCCAAATGTAGGTGGCAATACCGGTGTTATAAAACAGGTCATTAGGCAGTGCGACAATGGCATCCAGCCAATCATGCTCCAAAATATATTTGCGGATATTACTGGGGCCGCTACCGGCATCACCGTTAAATAGCGGTGAGCCGTTAAAAATGAGGGCAATTTTGGAGCCTTGCGGTGCCATTTTGCTGAGTTTGTGTAACAGAAACAACATCGCTCCATCGCCTACATCCGGCAATCCCGGCCCATAACGGCCTGCCGCACCCATTTCGTGTTCGGCTTCGATTTCATCACGAATGTTTTTCCAGTCCTTGCCAAAAGGCGGATTGGACAGCATGTAATTAAATTGCTTGCCCGGCAATAAATCATGGCTTAAGGTATTTTCGCGTTTGATGTTTTCCGGGTCTTCGCCCTTCATCAACATATCGGCTTTGGCAATCGCGTAGGTTTTTTCGTTTAACTCCTGGCCATAAAGATACACTTCCAGCGACGGATTAATACCGGCCAGTAAATGCTCCTTGGCAATGGTCAACATACCGCCCGTGCCACAGGCCGGATCATAAATACCCACCAAACTTTCTTTGGCAAGCTTGGCGCGGTCTGGCTCAAACATCAGTTTAACCATCAAGCGGATAATGTCGCGCGGCGTGTAAAACTGCCCGGCGGCTTCATTACTGGCTTCTTTAAACTTACGAATCAGGTATTCAAAAATAGTCCCCATGCCGTGGTTATCGACATTTTCTGGCGACAAATCAATTTCAGAGAACGCCTGGGTAATTTTAAGAACCAGCCGTTTACGCACCAGCGTTTCATAAATGGGCGACAAGCCTTTTTCTTCACCCCCGGAAAAGTTGTAAAGAATGTCCTTTACGTTGGTCGAGAACCCTGCAAGGTACGCAGAAAAATTCGGCACAATATCAGCAGGACGGCGAATCAATTCTTCCAGCGAATATTCAGACGTGTTGTAAAACTTCTGCCCGGCAGCTCTCATCAACAAAGCGTCGCGGGTTTGTTCAGGTGCAGTTTGGTATTTTTCCGCCGCCTCACGTACCGCCTGTCGGTTGGGTTGCAACACACAATCCAAACGCCGTAACAAGGTAAACGGCAGAATAACGTCTTCGTAACTTTTGGCGTCGTAATCGTCTTTAATAAGGTCAGCGATTTTCCAAAGAAACTCGGCGATTTCGGAATGATTTTGCATGAATTTAATTAAGCTGGCTTTCGGTGTCGAAAAGGGTTTGCTGTTCGGGGATAACGATATTATGAACTTTGCATTGCTCCCGAATCATTACCTCAATCATATTAGTAAGACTCCGATGATCTTTTTCCGCCAATAGGCGTAAACCTTCTTTAACGGCTGGATCAATACGCAAAGTTATCGTAGTGGGTTTTATAACGGCCATAAGCTAATACCTTAAGTCATATTTATTGGTTGAAATTATACTGCAAATAGACTGTAAGCTGACAGCTTATACTGTTTACGGGGCATTACTCCACCAAAGCATATAAAACAAACCGATTTATTACCATTACGTTAAACAAACTATTGATTAATTAACGTTTTGAAAGTGGCTAAAAGTGAAAACAGGAAAGCCGGTATTGCTGGGTTTGTTTTTAAAATCGCACTTTCAAACGGCGCTAGGGTGGGTATGTAAAATAACTACGTTAATTTACTCGGCATTGCTGCCGGATCAGGAGTTAATAACGTTGCTTCACTATTCTGGCTTGACGCTGCCCAATCAATCGCCTAATCTAAGCGTAACGCCTGAGCGTGGGGGACTGTTTTCGGACAGATATAGTTTCATTATTTTTAGCGATCATATTAACTTTTCCTTTATGAGCAATACCTTTGGCATTTTTTGCGGCTTCTTTGC
>JBAXXH010000127.1:0-9917 GCA_037127995.1 Methylococcaceae bacterium
GGAACGACAGGAGATGAAAAAGTTCAAGCTGGTAAACATGATTGGGCATTATTTTCCAGAAAACGGAGGTTTTCTGGACGCCTTGGTTGATGCCTGACCATGCTTAACAGGCCTAAGCGGGTGATCTATAACGTACTGGTCGGAGACTGACGTTTCAGTTGCAAATAATCCTGGTTTGCGACGGATGATTGCAGGTTGAGGCGATTGATTGCAGGTTCAGTTGCAAATAATGTCGGTTTTAGCCTCCGTCAGTTGCATTTAATTCCGGTCGAAAAATGCGCTGATTGCTGGTTTGCGGGTTTTCGATTGCAGGTTGCTACAACTATTTAGTATTTTTCTACGCATTGTCAAAATTGGAAAATAACACAAACGTAGTCATGTATGTTGTTCAACGTAATATATACGACATTAATTATCGTATAATCATATCTTATTAATATAACTTATTATTTATGCTAGCCAAAGGATAAATGAATGCGACAAAGCATGCAAACAAATATATCACCAGCACAGCCGAAAAAACTACTCGATCAGGTACACGAAAATATTCGTATTGGTTCCAAGATGCTACAGTTCTCGGAATTACTCCAACAACCCACCGTTATTTCACCAGAATACACCCATGACAGAAACCAACCACACCAACTCGCTAGACAGCGGTATTGCCGTCATTCACTCCAACAAGCTGGAAGAGCTGGGGAGTGTGGTGGAGTATTGGCTGCGGGAACATCCGCTGGCACCGTTGGAAAATGAGGTGTTTCTGGTGCAAAGTAACGGCATGGGGCAATGGTTGCAGCAAAGTCTGGCGAAAAATAGTGCGCTGGGGATTGCGGCGGCGATTAGCATGCAATTGCCCGCCTTGTTTATTTGGGGTGTTTATCGTGCGGTGTTGGTGGGTGATAAAGTACCCAGAGAGCAATTGCTGGGAAAAGCGTTTTTGACCTGGCGCTTGTACCGGTTGTTGCCGACGCTGATTACCCGGCCTGAGTTTGAGATTCTGGCGACATTTTTGGCGGTCGATAACAACAGCCGGAAACGCTATCAACTGGCTGAACAGTTGGCGGATCTATTTGACCAATATCAGGTGTATCGTTCGGACTGGCTTGCCGATTGGGCTGGCGGACTTGATAGCTTGCGTAACGCGGAAGGCGTCCAGAAGGATATGCCTGAGGCGCAACGCTGGCAGGCTGACTTGTGGCGGGCAGTGCTGACTGATTTGGATGATGCCACGATGCCTTACGCCAGTCGCGCTTCGGTACAT
Organism: Methylococcaceae bacterium; assembly: GCA_037127995.1. Taxonomy (GTDB): domain Bacteria; phylum Pseudomonadota; class Gammaproteobacteria; order Methylococcales; family Methylomonadaceae; genus Methylobacter_C. The sequence goes on from JBAXXH010000127.1 coordinate 1,262, forward strand.
ACCTTGTTTATGGCTCATATTGGTACACTGGAACAGCGTCCTGTCGGTGTACCCCGCCGGATCATCGTGTTTGGTTTGTCGTCTTTGCCGCAGCAATCGCTTGAAGTATTAGCCAAGTTGGGCAAGTTTTGCCAGATTGTGTTGTTTGTTCATAACCCTTGCCAGCATTACTGGGCAGATATTATTGAAGACAAAGAACTGTTAAAAGCCGAGCGCCACCGTCACGCCTATAAGTCGGGGACGACGACATCATTGACCGAAGCCGATTTGCATCTCCATTCACAACCGTTGCTTGCCGCCTGGGGTAAACAGGGGCGTGATTATATTCGTTTGCTGGATCATTTTGATGACACCCAAGCTTATAGAAACTGGTATTGGCCGGACAGTAAAATCGATCTGTTCAAAGATTATTGCGAGCCGGGAGCAGGCAGTCTGTTGCAGCAATTACAACAGACCATACTGGATTTGGAACCACTGCCAGCGATGCCGGTTGACTTGCCTGAAGTCGATGACTCGCTGGTGTTTCATGTGGCCCATAGTCCGCAGCGTGAGGTTGAAATTCTTCACGACCAGTTGTTGGCCTGCTTTAATGCAGCTAACAGCTTACATCCACGCGATGTGATTGTTATGGTGCCGGACATTAATAAATACGCGCCGCATATCCGCGCCGTATTTGGCAACATGAAGCCCGATGATGCCCGTTTCATACCTTATAGTTTGGCCGATCAGCAACAGCGAGGCCAAAATCCCTTACTGGTTGCGGTCGAAGCCTTGCTTAATCTGCCTGACTCGCGCTTTGCCGTGAGTGAATTTCTTGGCTTGCTGGAAGTGCCGGCTTTAAGGCAGCGTTTTGCCATTGATGAAGTGGCTATCCCGAAATTACATCAATGGCTTGAAGAGGCCGGTATCCGCTGGGGTTTAAATGCAGCGCAACGTGTGCAAACGGTGGCGATGCCTGAGTTGATGGAAGCCAATACTTGGCAATTTGGTTTGCGCAGGATGTTGCTGGGCTATGCGGTCGGTGCCGGTGAGGCGTTTAATGGTATTGAGCCTTACGATGAAATTGGCGGACTGGAGGCGCAATGGGTTGGCGGGCTTACTTATCTATTGGAAACCCTTGAAAAGTACGCTAACTTGTTGCGTCATGCGCTCAGTGCCAATGACTGGCAGCGCACGCTGTCTGCCCTGTTGGCCGATTTTTTTGAGGTCGGCAGCAGCGAGCGGGAGCAAAAAACGCTGGAGACGCTTGACCGTGCCTTGGCAGAGTGGCGACAAATTTGCGAAAAAGCCGGTTTAACCGCTAAGGATACCTTGCCCTTGAATGTGGTTCGCGAAGCCTGGCTGGAGTCAGTGGACGAGCCTAATCTTCAGCAGCGTTTTTTAAGTGGCCGGGTCAATTTTTGTACCTTGATGCCGATGCGTGCCATCCCTTTCCGGTTAATCTGTTTGCTGGGTATGAATGACGGTGATTATCCGCGTAGTCAGCCGGTACACAGTTTTGATTTGATGAGTCAGCGCGGGCAATATCGACCGGGCGACCGTTCACGCCGGCAAGATGATCAATATCTGTTTCTGGAAGCGTTGCTGTCATCAAGGCAACAACTTTATATCAGCTGGGTAGGCCGCAATATTCGCGACAACAGTGAGCGTCCGCCTTCGGTGCTTATCAGTCAGTTACGTGATACGCTGGCTTTGGGTTGGCAACTGGCCGATAACCGGCCGCCGTTGCTGAAAGCATTAACCGTTGAACACCCGTTGCAACCTTTTAGCACGCAGTATGTCATCAAAAATCGGGATGCGCGTTTGTTCACTTATGCACGGGAATGGTTTGAGCCGCCGGCGTTGCTTGGTTTGCTCGGTTCAACCATTGCCACGGCGTATGAAAAAGCCTTTGCCCTGAGTCTGGAAGCCTTGGGGCGTTTTCTTAAAGCGCCGGTAAAAACGTTCTGTAATAACACGCTTAAATTTGGCTTTGATCAAGAAACCGTCACCAGTGAAGATAACGAACCGTTTGGCTTTAACCGCTTGGAAAGTTATGTGCTGGGTAAAAGTTTGCTGGATGCCCTGCAAAGTGAAACACCCGACAACACGGCGGTTTTCTTGGAGCAGCAGCGCACGACTATGGCACGACAAGGTAAACTTCCGCTCGGCGGTTTTGCCCATGCAGCGTATGCGGATATTGCAGACCCTGTCAGTCAGGTCTGGCAGCGTTATCAGTCATTGCTTGTTTTATGGCCGACTGAAATTGAGGCACGCGTTATTAATTTGAATTTTGCGTTGGCGGATAGCATGACGGTACAGTTAACCGGCGAGTTAATTAATTTGCGGCAAAGCAGCGATGGATTGCGTACGGGTTTGATTCATATAACCGCACAAACGTTGCTGACCAACACCGGCAAAATAAAATACCACAATCTGTTGTTGTACTGGGTGCAACATCTTGCAGGTTGCGCCTCCGGTATTAATGTTCAAACGGTGGTGATGGGGTCGGATAGCGTGATTGAGATTGCCCCACAGACTCAAGCCGAGGCTTTTGAACAACTTAAAACAGTAACCCAGGCGTGGCTGGTGGGGATGCAGGCGCCGTTACCGCTTGCCTGTAAAACCGCATTTGCCTGGTTAAGTGCCACACCGGATAAAGCCAGGGAGGCAGCAAAGATTGCCTATCAAGGGGATGACTGGACGCCGGGTGAAGTGGCTTACGATGCGTATTTGGCGCGGTTTTTTCCAACCTTTGCCAGCTTGATTCAAGCAACTGCCTCCGGTAATTTTGAGACGTGGACGGAAACGCTTTATCGATCTGCATGGACTCAACTTAAGCAACAAACTGCACAGGATGCAAAAAAATGACCGTCGCCAATCTCTTAAATCCGCTTGATTTCCCGTTGTCCGGCACCCGTCTGATTGAAGCCAGTGCCGGTACCGGCAAGACTTATACGATTGCGGCCTTGTATGTACGGCTGATTTTGGGACATGTTCAAGAGGAGGCGCAATCCGGTCGTGACTTATTGCCGCCCGATATTTTGGTGGTCACGTTTACTGATGCAGCAACCAAAGAATTACGTGAACGCATACGCGCACGACTGACCCAAGCCGCCGGTTATTTTCGTGAACAGTCCGTAGAGAGTGATGATTTTTTGGAATCGCTACGCACGAGTTACCCGGATCATGAATGGCCTGCTTGTGCCCGTCGTTTGGAATTGGCGGCCAACTGGATGGACGAATCCGCTGTTTACACCATTCATGGTTGGTGTAACCGCATGTTGCAGCAACACGCTTTTGACAGCGGCAGCCTGTTTCGTCAGGAAGTTAACACCGATGATACCGAACTTTTAAATGAAGTGGTGCGGGATTATTGGCGAACGTTTTTTTATCCGTTATCTGAAGTGTCCTGTCAGGCGGCGCTTAAGCTGGCCGCTTCGCCAGAAGCATTAACTAAATTGCTTAAGTCGTTGTTGTCTGAAACCGAAGCGAAGGGCCTTGAGTGCGCCAATACCGACATAGCGGCTGTCTTTAAAAGCTGGGAGGCGTGGGAGCAAAAGCGAGGTAATCTGGAAAAGACTGCACGCCTTTTATGGGCCGAGCAGAAAGATAAAATAAAAGATTTGCTCAACAAGGCTTCTGGTGGGGGTTGGTTAAACGGCAATCAATATCGGCAAGCCACTTTTAACAGCAAGTTGTCGGATTTGGGTGCGTGGGCGCAACGTGGCGTTAACCTGAAAATTGATGATCTGGCAAAATTCGGTCAAGAAAAATTAGTGTCAGGGCTGGTCAAAACCCATCAAGATAAAGCCGGTCAATTACAGCACGCTGGCTTTCAAGCTATTGATGATTTGGTTAGTCATGTTGAGCAAGAAATAGACGTGACAGAAACGCTAACGTTGCACGCTATCCATTGGATCAGGCAGCGTTACGATACCGAAAAACAGCGCTTGGCACGTATGACCTTTGATGACATGCTGACGCGTTTGGATAAGGCGCTGCAAGGCGGCAACGGTGAGCGTTTGGCCGGTGTGATTCGTGAGCAATATCCGATTGCCTTGATTGATGAATTTCAGGACACCGATCCGGTGCAGTACCGGATTTTTGCCAATTTGTATCCGGCAGACAGTGATAACGGCTTGGGTTGTTTTATGATTGGCGATCCCAAACAGGCGATTTATTCGTTTCGAGGGGCTGATATTTATACCTATCTTAAAGCGCATCACGTTACGGCAGGCCGACATTACACGCTGGGCAAGAACTTTCGTTCGACCAAAGCCTTGGTGGCAGCGGTTAATCAGGTATTTGTTGAAGCGGATAAACAAACTGAAGGCGCTTTTCTCTTCAAAAGTGACAACAGTAATCCATTGCCGTTTGTACCGGTTGATGCCCAAGGCCGGGATGAGCAATGGGTGGTTAATGGTGAAGCGGGTTCCGCTTTAACCTTGTGGCATTGGGATTCACCGGATGCCATCGGTATGCCGGACTATCGGGAAAACATGGCCGAAGTGACCGCCAGCGAGATTGTGCGCTTGCTAAATTTGGTAAAGCAGGGACAAACCGGATTTATATCGCCAGAGGGCATGATTAAACCCTTGCAACCTTCCGACATTGCCATTTTAGTGCGTAGCGGTACAGAAGCTAAAGTTATCCGCAATGCGCTGGCAAACCGGCGACTGCGTAGTGTTTATCTTTCAGAACGTGATTCCATTTATGCAACCCCCGAAGCGGCTGATTTGTTGATTTTGCTAAAAGCAATGGCCGAACCCCGCAACGAGCGCAAGGTACGGGCGGCTTTAAGTACCGCTGTTTTAGACTGGTCTTATCAGTCGCTTCAGCAACTGACCATTGATGAGCCGAGTTGGGAGCAACAGTTGGAACGCTTTTTGGGTTATCAGCAACGCTGGCAACAAGATGGTATTTTGCCAACCTTGCGGCAACTGATGAGTGACTACGGTTTGCCTGCGCGGCTGATGACAGAAAATGAAGGCGAACGCTGTTTAACCAATCTGCTGCATCTGGCCGAATTGCTGCAACAAGCTAGCGCACAACTCGAAGGCGAACAGGCGTTAATCAGGCTGATGGCAGAAGAAATTGCCGCCACCGATCAAGCCGCTGAAGCCAGTGTGATTCGACTGGAAAGCGATGCCAACTTAATCAAGATTATCACCATTCACAAATCCAAAGGTCTTGAATATCCGCTGGTATTTTTGCCGTTTATCTGTAGCTTTAGGGAAGTTAGCGGTCGTTACAGCCACTATTATCGTTACCATGATGCGGAGCAAAATTTAAGCATTGATTTAAGCAAGGCCGATGCTGTTAAAAATATCAGCGACCGGGAGCGGCTTCAAGAAGATTTGCGTTTATTTTATGTCGCCATCACGCGGGCACAACATGCCTGTTGGCTGGGTTTTGCACCGATTAAAAGCGGCAATACCAAAGACAGTCAATTGGATAAAAGTGCGGCGGGCTACTTGCTTGGCTGGCAGCCTAAAACACCCGCCAACGCTTTGGTGGCTCATCTGACTCAACTCAAAGGCAGTTGTGACGGCATCGCGCTGCTAAAAATACCTGAACCCAGCCCTGATTATTACCGGCCTTTAGAGCAAGCCGAAGCCCTGGAGGCACCGCTAAAATCAACCGCCACCATTACCGATAACTGGTGGGTTGCCAGTTACAGCGCCTTGCAGATGGAACATAAAAACACGCTTCAAAATAATGATCTCACGCTGTCCAACGCCCCTGAAAACGCTCAGGAAGATAAACAAAGTGATGAAGCGGACAGCACCGTTGGCGCGTTAACAAAAAAGCTGTCCGGCGTGCATAGTCTGCCACGGGGCGCTGGCCCCGGCGTGTTGATTCATGGGTTGCTGGAAGAGTGTGCGCAGCATGGTTTTATAGCGATGCAAGACGACCCCGCGCAACAGCAGAAAGTAATTGATAAGATTTTTAGCAGCGATACTTGGGATGAAAAGCGTGACATTATTGCCACGGCCTTAACGCAATGGTTAACCATGCCTTTGTTGGACGGTGAAACGGTCAGCTTGGGCGTGCTTGAAGTTGATCATTATCAGGCTGAACTTGAATTTTTGCTGGGCGCAGACAGCGTGAACGTGCCAGCGTTGGATCGCTTGGTGACTCGTTACACTTTTGCCGGAAAAGCGCGGCCACGATTGTTGCCGACTCAGGTGAACGGTTTGTTGAAGGGCTTTATCGATTTGGTATTTGTGCATAAGGGTCAATACTACATCGCTGATTACAAATTTAATGGCTTGGGTAACAATGATGCGGCCTACACCCCGGAAGCAATGGAAACCGCCATGTTAGGCAAGCGTTATGATCTGCAATATGCCCTGTATTTGTTGGCGCTGCACCGGTTATTAAAAACCAGATTGGGTGATAGTTACGATTACGATAGCCATGTCGGCGGCGGTCTTTATCTGTTTTTGCGCGGCTCAAATAACGCAGCCGGTGGCCGGGTATTTGACAAGCCGCCCAAGGCATTAATTGAAGGTTTGGACAGCCTGTTTTTGGGTTCGACCCGTCACGGAGAAATGGCATGAAATCGGGGTTATCAGTACTTGAAAGTCTGGATAAATGGATCAGTCTGGGTTGGTTAAATCTGATGGACAGGGCTTTTGTGCGCTTTCTTTTGGATCAGGACGCCGATGCGAGTGATCCGGTACTTTGGGCCGGCGCACTGGTGAGTCATCAATTGGGTCGGGGAGACGTCTATCTGGATCTTGAAAAGCTATGTCAACAACCCGGTCTAACGCTGGCTATTCCCGGTGATGACGATAACTTGTCCGAGTCTGACGAAGCGTTGGCAGAATTTTCCGCGCTTAGCGCTTATAACCTCGAACAGTGGCAAGCGGCATTGAACAACTCAGGGTTGGTCGGATCAGGGCAGGGCAACACACCCCTGGTTTTGGAGGGCAACCGCTTATATTTACGGCGTTATTGGCAGTATCAGCAAATACTGGATCAAGCCATTCAACAACGGCTGCAACCCATCAGAACTGATTTGCCCGCTGGCTTGCAGACGCAATTACAGAATTTGTTTGCGTCAAAAAGCCCCGAAAATCCCGATTGGCAAAAAATTGCCTGCCTATTAGCTTTGCGGGCACGCTTTGCCATTATTACCGGCGGCCCGGGCACCGGTAAAACCACCACCTTAACCAAGCTGTTGGCCTTGCTTCTTAAGCTGGCCAACGACGAATCCAACAACACCCGCAAGCTGGTTATTTTGCTGGCAGCACCGACCGGAAAAGCGGCGGCGCGGGTCAGTGAATCCATTAGCAAAGCCTTGGAAAAACTGGCGGTGCCTGATGATCTTAAACAGTGTATTCCCAAAAAGGCGAGTACCTTGCATCGGTTGCTGGGTAGTCGGCACGACTCGCGGCATTATGTCCATCATCGAAATAATCCCTTGGTGGCAGATATTGTCATTGTTGATGAAGCGTCCATGATTGATTTGGAAATGATGGCGTCATTACTGGATGCGCTGCCCGAGTCAGCCCAATTAATATTGCTGGGTGACAAGGATCAATTGGCTTCTGTCGAAGCGGGTTCGGTGATGGGTGATTTATGTCACGGCGCAGAAAACCAAGCCTACGATGAACAAACCCGCGCCTGGATCAGACCCTATATTGACGAAGCACTCAATGAACCCGCCGCTGTTGGTTCAGCCATTAATCAGCAGACGGTTATGCTGCGCTATAGCCATCGATTTGGTGAGCACAGCGGTATCGGGCAATTAGCGAAAGCAGTCAATCAGGGTAATGCCGAACAAGCTCAGGCCATTTTAAAAGATACAGCACGCTATCAGGATCTCAGTCGCATTCTGTTGACCCATCCTGCGGACAATCATTTAAAACAGTTGGTTTTAGCCAATACGGGTGTGGCCGACAACGGCAAGCCCAATGCCCGTCAAGGCTACGGTTATTATCTGGATGTTATTCAGAGAAAACGCCCCACGGATAGCTCGCACTATAATCACTGGGCCAAACAAGTGTTGGATGCCTTTGATACCTTTCAGGTGCTTTGTGCCCTGCGGCGCGGTGCTTGGGGCGTGGAAGGCTTAAATCAGCGCATGGAACAATGGTTGTTTCCCAAACAAAAACCGGCGCTTTGGTATGAAGGTCGCCCGGTTATGATCACGCGCAACGATTATAATCTGGGTTTGATGAATGGCGATGTGGGCATCACGCTTAAAGACAGCACAGGGAAATTGCGGGTGGCTTTTCCCAGCGAAGACTCACGCGATGACGTGAAGATTATTTGGATATCACCGATGCGACTACCGGATGTGGTGGCGGCTTATGCCATAACGGTGCATAAATCCCAAGGTTCCGAGTTTAACCATCTGGCGTTGATTCTGCCTGAAACCAGAAGTCCGGTACTCACGCGTGAACTGGTCTACACCGCCATTACCCGAGCCAAAGAAAACTTTACCCTGCTGGAAAGTCATGCCGATGTTTTGAGCCTGGCCATTTTGGCGACTTGCAAATAGACTGAGTTGTAAATATTGGCCTCCCCCTTTGAAAAAGGGGGGGCTGAGGGGGATTTTATTAGATAAATCCTCCGCAGCCTCAATGCCGTTAAGTTAAGCGCAAGTTGTTTAAAAAAGTGGAGTGCAATCGCTTCAGCTATTGCCTGTAAAAACAGCTAAAGC
>JBAXXH010000128.1:0-9871 GCA_037127995.1 Methylococcaceae bacterium
CCTTTCGGCGATATCACCACGTTGTTGGTATGGCAAAAAGGTGTCGTACCGTTTGCCGATTTCTTTTCACTGTTGATTCCAGCCATCATTAATTTTGCCATACCCGCAGCCATCATGAATTTTTTTATTCCTAAAGAAAGACCTGCTGCGGTCATGGAAGCCCAAGCTATGAAACGGGGCGGTTGGATTATTATCTTTTTGTTCGTGCTGACCATTATTACCTCTGCCTGCTTTGAAAATTTTCTGAGATTACCGCCTGCTGCCGGCATGATGCTGGGCTTGACCTATTTGAAGTTTTTTAGTTATTACCTGCAAAAAACCCGCGATTCCTATTCAACTGTGATACCCGTGGATTTGACAGATGTCAAAATTGATTATTTTGCGCCCATGAAGTATATGAACAATCCACAAGCAGAGAAAAATAAACAGGTGGCGCAGGAGTTGCCTTTTGATATTTTCCAGAAAGTGGCAAACCTGGAATGGGATACTTTACTGTTTTTTTACGGTGTTATGGTCGGTGTCGGCGGCTTGAGTTTTATCGGTTACCTGGGTGTGGCGTCTCATCTTCTTTACGGCAGTATTGATCCCAGTGTGGCGAATATTCTGGTGGGCATTGCCTCGGCATTTATTGATAACGGCACTATTATGTTGTCCGTACTCACCATGGCACCGGATATTTCCCAAGGCCAATGGTTACTGGTAACCTTGACGGCCGGCGTGGGGGGCAGTCTGTTGGCGGTGGGTTCAGCCGCAGGCGTCGGTTTGATGGGGCAGGCAAAAGGTATTTATACCTTTACCAGTCATTTAAAATGGACGCCCGCCATCGCCCTGGGTTACGCGGGCAGTATTGCCGCTCACTTCCTGATTAACGGCCGTTATTTTTAGATCAACTCGGGAACATTGGATTACCGTGCTTAACCTTTTTAATCTGCGATATAAACGGCTTTTAGGTTAAGTGGTGAGTGCCGATATTTCAGAAAACAGTTTCGATGCCGCTGCCTTTTTAAAAAACCTGACCACGCGCCCGGGCATTTATACAATGCTTAATGACAAGGGCGAGATTATTTACATAGGTAAAGCCAAAAACCTGAAAAATCGCGTTTCCAGTTATTTTAAAACGCAAACAGCCTCGATCAAGCAGCAGGTTATGGTGGCTAAAGTAGCCGCTATTGAAGTCACCGTAACGCATACCGAAGGCGAGGCGTTATTGCTGGAATGTCAGCAAATCAAACGTCATAAACCACGATATAATATTTGTTTAAGAGACGATAAATCCTTTCCTTATGTGTTTTTGTCCAGTGAGCAAGACTTCCCGCAAATCACTATTCATCGGGGTGCAAAAAATAAAAAAGGGCGCTATTTTGGCCCTTATCCGAGTTCGGGTGCCGTTAAAGAAAGTCTTAAATTATTACAAAAGCTATTTCCAATCCGGCAATGTGACGATGCCTTTTATAACAATCGTACCCGCCCCTGTTTGCAATATCAGATAGAACGCTGCACCGCGCCTTGTGTAGGGCTGATTGACAAACAACATTATGCCTTGGATGTTGAAAGTACCGTGATGTTTCTGGAAGGGAAGGGCGGCTTGCTGATTGATCAGTTAATTATAAAAATGGAGCAGGCAGCGGCTGTTCTTGATTTTGAGCAGGCCGCCGGCTTTAGGGATCAGATTGCAAAATTGCGCTCAGTGCTGGAAAAGCATTTTGTTTCAGGCGAAAAGGGCGATGTGGATATTATCGCGTGTGCAAGTAAAGGTAATGTCGCGTGTGTGCAGGTGTTTTTTATCCGTAACGGCCAGCATTTGGGCAATAAGGTCTATTTTCCCGGACTGGCTGATGCGCATGATCCGGCGGCTATTGTGCAGGCGTTTATTCCACAATATTATTTGGATAAGCCCGTACCTCATGAGTTAATAGTCAGTCATCAGCCGGAAGAGTCGGCGTTATTAAGCGAGGTGTTGAGCAGTCAGGCAAAGCATTCGGTGGCTATTTCTGCCAGCGTTAGGGGCGAGCGTTTAAAGTGGCTGCAAATGGCCTGTACTAATGCCGGGAATTCATTATTAAGCAAGTTATCGGATAAACAGGGACTTTATGCCCGATTTCTTAGCCTGCAAGAAGAATTGGCTTGCAAAGACCTGCCCAAACGACTGGAGTGCTTTGATATTAGTCACACGCAAGGCGATCAAACGGTTGCCTCCTGTGTGGTTTTTGATAGAGACGGACCGGTAAAGTCAGCTTACCGGCGATTTAATATCGTTGGCATAACCGGTGGTGATGATTATGCGGCCATTCATCAAGCGGTTTTTAGACGCTTTAAACGGCTTAAGCAGGGTGAGCATAAAGCACCGGACATCTTGTTTATTGATGGCGGCAAAGGTCAGGTGCGTGAAGCACAAAAGGCATTAGCAGAATTAGACATAAACAATGTTATGATAGTCGGCGTTTCCAAAGGACCTGATAGAAAGCCCGGCATGGAAAAACTGATTCTGGTTGATCAGGAACAGCCGGTAGACATAACACCGGGTGCCAGCGGTTTGCTGTTAATTCAGCATATTCGCGATGAGGCGCACCGGTTCGCAATAACAGGACACCGATTACGTCGCGGTAAGGCATCAAAGCAATCAGTATTGGAGACTATTCCAGGGTTGGGAGCCAAGCGACGACAGCTTTTATTAAAACAGTTTGGGGGGCTGCAGGGCATTTCATGCGCAGGCGTAGATGCACTTTGCGGTATAGACGGCATAAGTCGGCAGTTGGCACAACGAATTTACGAACTATTTCATCATCAAGATGACGATTGAATTTAACATACCCACTAATCTTACGCTGTTAAGAATCGCGTTAATTCCTTTATTAACGGTGGTTTTTTATCTGCCCTGGCACTATTCCAATCTGGCTTGCACACTGATTTTTATGTTGGCCGGAATTACCGACTGGCTGGATGGTTACCTTGCCAGAAAATTGCAGCAGGAAACACCTTTTGGTGCTTTTTTAGACCCTGTGGCTGATAAATTAATGGTCGCCATTGTTTTGGTTTTAATTGTTCAGCAACAAGCAACCCCGGGTCTGGCTATTGCCTCAGCCGTTATTATCGGTCGGGAAATAACCATTGCTTCGCTGCGCGAATGGATGGCAGAAATAGGTCAACGGTCACAGGTTAAGGTCTCTCAATTAGGTAAATGGAAAACCACGGCACAAATGCTGTCAATTGGCATGTTGTTATATCGTGAAGATTTATTGGGGCTGCCTGTCAATTTAATCGGTCTTGGCCTCTTGTATATTGCCGCCATATTAACATTATGGTCTATGATTAATTACTTAAGTGCTGCTTTGGCAGTTATTAAGAAAAAATAAATACTTAACACAACCGGGTTTGTCATCAATAGACCCGTTTGGTTTTTTGGCTTTTAGCGGTCTGTTAAAAGCCATTTTTTAACATAAACAGATACAGCATAGTGATACGCTGCGGTAAAAAAAATGGATCAGGAAATTGAAATTATTCAGCCCAAAGCTGAAACACCCGACGAAATATTGCGAATTGCTTTAAAGCTGTTCACAAAAAAAGGTTATTTCTCCACATCGTTAGTTGATATTGCAGAAGCGTCAGGGTTGAAAAATACCAGCGGCATTTATCATCATTTTAAAAATAAACACATCATGGCCGCGCAGTTGTATGCCAATATTTTTGATAGCCTAAATATTTCAATTGATGATATTCGGCGTAAAAATCAAAAATCATCAGAGCAATTGCACGGCATTACTGATTTGCTTTTTAAGCTGACCGATGATGCGCCCGAGGTTATGCAGTTTTTGTTGATTTTAAAACTCAATGAATTTTTACCGGAAGAAAAACCGGTTACTGAAACAGCGGCCTTTGTAAAGATTATTAAAATTATTCAGGCAGGTATAAAAGCAGGCGAAATACGTGATATTGATCCGCAACTGGTCAATGCCTATTTTTTCGGTATTATTAATAACACCTTGCGATCCGTACTGACCGGTGCCTTGAATAAAAAAGCCGACGCTTATCTGTCACAAACATGGCTTGCGGCATGGAATGCCATTGCCAAAAAATAATTGTGTCTTTGCATTAAAGAAAAATTATGGGTGATGTTGTTCAGTTTAAGCGGCAAACAGTCGCCCAACGGCATAAAGGCAATACCTTGTGCCGCAGTGGCTTCCATAAATGGGTTGTCCTCAAAGAAAAGCAGTTTGATGTTAAACAGGGAAAGTTGATCACTGCTTATCAATGCACGCGTTGTGCAAAAATAAAAACTAAAGCGCTGTAGCCGGTTTTCCACGCTGTTTTACAAAAGCCGGCTTTGGTCGTTGTAGTTACCTAATTTTAAGTGTCATCATTTTTTTAGCAGAGGAATAGACTTCATGAAAAAATTATTTGTTTATATGCTGGCTGGTTTGTTGATGTTTGGAACGACCCCGATTTGGGCTGATGCAGACATTTTGCAAAAACAAATTCAGTTCAAAAAAGGGACATCGGGTACAACGGTTAGCGGCAAAATTAAAGGTCATGAAACCCTGGATTATCAATTACGCGCCAAGGCCGGACAGACAATGACGGTTGACTTTAAAGCGGGTAAAGGCGCAGCGTATTTCAATATTCTGCCTCCCGGTTCAGATACCGCGCTATTTATAGGTTCAAGTTCCGGCACTCATTTCAAAGGAAAATTACCTGCTAACGGTGTCTATACCGTTCGAGTGTACTTAATGGGCGGTGCCAAAGATGGCAACAAAACGGTCAATTACTCACTTAAAATTAATCTCCCGGTCAGCAGAGGCAGTAAGTAAAGATTCGCATAAAATAGAATGACGGCATCAAGGCCCTACTTGATGCCGGCAGTTTTACACGCTGTATTCCTGTCAAAATGGCTATAAACATCAGGCTACCCACTTAAGCCGGGACAAAAATACCGAAGTTTAAAGTTAAATCGTTCGCTGAGCGGAGTCGAAGCGAGTTGTCCGCTTCGACTCCGCTCAGCGAACGATCTCTTTTGATGATTTATCATTAAGTTAATCCTATTGACGGTTAAGCCTTTTTGCTTGTCCCGTTTAAAGTGGGTAGCCAAACCTCATAGCCGCACCGCATTAACCTCTGCATGAAACAGTAAAATCATTATAATAGCTAGCTAACTTCATTCATGCACAACAAAGGATTGCCTTAATGGCTGAACAGCTAAAAACCAGCAACAGTTCAACACTTTCTGACTTTATCTGGAAAAATGCCGAAGACTTATGGGGCGATTTTAAGCACACCGAGTTTGCCCGCATCATGTTGCCCTTATTGCTGTTACGGCGGCTGGAATGCGTATTGGAACCGACTCAAGCGGCGGTGATTGCCCAATATCAGCAAGAAAAAGACAGTGGCATTGATCTTGGCTTAATTCTGCCGCACATTTCAGGTTATTCTTTTTACAATACCAGTAGCTACACTTTGGCAACGCTGGGTGCCACGGATACCCGAGCCAATCTGGAAGATTACATCCGCCAGTTTTCGCCTAATGTCCGGTTGATTTTTGATGAATTCGGTTTTGCCAATACCTTGGTTAAGCTGGATAAAGCCAAATTACTGTACCGTATCGTGAAAAACTTTGCCGAAATGGACTTGCATCCCGATGTGGTCTCAGAACGGGTGATGAGTAATGTCTATGAGCATTTGATCCGCAAGTTTGGCGCTTCAGTCAACGAAAAGGCAGGGGAATTTATGACCCCCAGCGATGTGGTGCGCTTTGTCACCAAGCTGGTGCTGCATACCGATGAAGACATCTTTACCAAAAAAGGCGTGATCCGCACTATTTATGACCCGGCTTGCGGTATCGGCGGGTTTTTGTCCGATGCCATCAAGCAAATCAAAGAATTTAATCCGCAAGCCAAAATTGTCCCGTTCGGGCAGGAGTTAGACCCCGAAACGCATGCGATGGCGATGATCTCCATGTTGATTCAAGGCTTTGAAACCGACAACATCAAGCAAGGCAGCACCTTGTCGAATGACAAACTGCCGGGTAAACGCTTTCATCATGGTCTGGCCAATCCGCCGTTTGGTTTTAAATGGGAAAAAGATCAACAAGCGGTCATTAAAGAACGTCAGGAGCTGGGGTTTGCCGGACGTTTTGGTGCCGGTTTGCCGCGTATCAGTGATGGCTCCATGTTGTTTTTACAAACGCTGGTGTCAAAAATGGAAGCGCCTGAACATGGCGGCGGGCGCGTCGGTATCGTATTGTCCGGTTCGCCGTTATTTAATGGCGGCACCGGTTCCGGTGAATCGGAAATCCGCCGCTGGTTATTGGAACAAGATTTTGTCGAAGCCATCTTTTCACTGCCCAATGATATGTTTTTCAACACCGGCATCGGCACTTATGTCTGGCTGTTGAGCAATAAAAAAGCCCCCGAGCGAAAAGGTAAAGTGCAACTGCTTAACCTCAGCAACACCTGGACGGCGATGCGTAAATCAGAAGGCAGTAAACGCCGTTATTTGTCGGATGAACAGATTGACGACAGCTTGCGCAAATATGATGCCTTTACCGAATCCGGCATCAGCAAGATTTTTGACAGCACTGCGTTTGGTTATCGACGCATTACCGTAGAACGGCCATACCGGTTTATGTTTGATGGCGATCAAGATGGAATTGACCAACTCAGAGAAGATAAGACTTTCAATCGCTGGGATGAAGACCTGCGTACAGCGGTGTTAACTGTTTTGGTCGGCATGGCGGGTAGTTGCCGTGAAAATAATAATGAAATCCAAAGCCGGGATGAATTTCGTAAGGCGTTACTGGCAGGCTGTGCTCCTTTAGTTGATGTGAATAAAATCAAAGCCCCGCAATTAAAATTGATTGAAAAGTACGTCCGCAAACCCTCGGAAGACGCGAATATTTGTTATGTCAAACAAGGTAAACCGGAAGCTGATGCCGATTTGCGGGACGCTGAAAATGTACCGTTGTTGGAAAATATTAATGATTACTTTCAACGCGAAGTGCTGCCGCATGTGCCGGATGCCTGGATTGATGAAAGCAAATGTGATGAAAAAGACGGCAAGATTGGTATCGTCGGTTATGAAATTAACTTTAACCGCTATTTTTATCAGTACACGCCGCCACGTGCGTTGCATGACATTGATGCCGACTTAAAAGCCAGTGAAGCGAGGATTGCCGCCATGTTGGCTGAGGTCGCGGAATGAAGTATAAAACATACATTGAATTATGCTACGATTTGGCTATGTACCTATTTAATGGCCGTTTTGCATGACGATTAGGGTTGTCGTTGACACCAATGTTCTGGTTGCCGGATTAATTAGTGGCAAAGGCCCGAATCGTGAAATTCTTCGCTTATGTCTTAAGGGGGATTTACAGCCTTTTGTTGGCAATGCCTTGTATCTGGAATATCAGGATTTGCTGAACAGAGAAAATATACAAGCGTTGTGCCAACAAACATCGGTATCGTTAATGGAATTTCTGGATGGTTTTGCACAAGTTTGTAAAGCCGCTGATGCCCGCTATTTATGGCGACCCAATTTGCGTGACGAAGCCGACAATCATTTAGTAGAGCTGGCAATCGCGGCACAAGCGTCTTACATCGTTACCAATAATATAGCTGACTTTGCCCGTGCTGAACTCAAGCACTTAGGTTATGAAGTCATCACTCCTGCACAATTATTGAGGTTACTAAAATCATGACAAGCTTATCTATTCGTTTACCCGATGACATGGCGGAAAAGCTCAAAAATATTGCCAAAGTGCGTGACATCAGCCTGAATAAATTGATGTTTGAATTATCCGCTCAAGTTTTAGCGGAAGAAGAAGCCAAACAGCGTTTTATTGCAGCAGGATTACGCGGCAATCCTAAACGCGCCTTGCAACTTTTAGACGAACTGGACGAATTGGGATTTTAAATAAAGGGATATTACCTTAAGCCGAGACAGATACCATCCCTTTAAGGGATGTTATCTGTGACAACCTAAACAATAGCGGTCAAGTTATGGTTTAGCACTTAACAAAGAAATAACAAAGTATGAGTGAAAAACTTAGCTATCAAAATGTAAAAATCTCACAAGTCGTTGAATTTGAGGCAACCCCGTTTCAACACTCTATACGCATTCCAGATTCTATTCCCGATGGAACTGCCATTCGGGTTTTATTGCTTTTTGATGATAAGAGAATAGAGACTGATTGTAGAAATAACACAACGGCAAAATTGTAATAACTAAGATGATGAAATATCAAACTTATCCAGCAATTATCCTCGATTCCGCTCCGCTGCATCGAGGCTACGATCTACGTTCCATTGAGGTCGCGGAATGAAGTTTAAGCCTTATCCAAGTTATAAGGATTCCGGGATTGAGTGGCTGGGGAAAATTCCGAAAGGTTGGGATATCAAAAAGTTAAAATATTTAGCCAAGATAAAAAATGGGCAAGATCAAAAGCAAGTTTTAATTGAAGAAGGTGGTTTTCCTGTTTATGGTTCTGGTGGAGAATTTGGAAGGGCATTTCAATATTTGTATAACCAAAAAAGTGTTTTACTTGGTAGAAAAGGAACCATTGATAAACCTTTATTTATTCAAGAACCTTTTTGGACTGTGGATACAATGTATTACACAAAGATTTTTAGCTCAGTGTTTCCAAAATTCTTTTTTTACCAATGCCTGACAATAGAATTTAACTATTATCAATTTGGTAGCACTGTGCCAAGTATGACCCAAGAAAGTTTGCACAATAATTATTTTGCTGTGCCAAGTTTTCAAGATCAAGCCATTATCGCCAACTTTCTGGATCGTGAAACCCAACGAATTGATGCGCTGGTCGAAGAAAAAAACCACTTTATCGAATTGCTGAAAGAAAAGCGACTAGCCTTGATTAGTCATGTGGTGACCAAAGGTTTAGACCCGACCGTGAAAATGAAAGACTCAGGAGTTGAGTGGTTGGGCGAAGTGCCGGTGCATTGGGTAATTAGTAGTCTAAAACATAAAATAAGATTACGTTATGGAGATCCTCTTGCAAGTGAAATTCGTGAGGATTGAGAAGTTGAAGTTTTTGGTTCAAATGGCTCAGTTGGTTTACATTGTGCCGCAAATACAAAAGTCCCGGCAATCGTAGTTGGCCGCAAAGGTTCCTATGGGAAAATTGTATGGGCAGAAAAAGGCGGATTTGTTATTGACACTGCTTACTCAATCGATTCTGATACCACAAGCTTAAATCTTCGTTGGATCTACTATGAATTACAGCCATTAGGACTTGACTCATTATCGCAAGACACTGGTGTACCAGGATTGGCAAGAGAAAATGCTTATGGAATAAAAATTGCGGTTCCATTATTATCAGAACAAACTGTCATCGCCAATTTCCTCGATCACCAAACCGCTAAAATAGACGCCCTAATAACCGAAACCAAACAATCCATTGCCTTACTCAAAGAACACCGCACTGCCTTAATCAGCGCGGCAGTCACCGGTAAAATAGACGTACGAGAGGTCGCATGATGAACATTTCATTTTCAGTCAATGATGATATTTTTTGCTGGTTCTCAAGCTCCAGCTTGGCATATGTACTTGAATCCATTGATAAGCTTTAGTCGCGACGTAGGCGTCGCTCCCACGTGGGAGCGACGCCTACGTCGCGACTAAAGCAAATGTTCTGATCATTTATTTATGACCCCACACGATTGGCTCCATGAGCCAATATTTTTCAAGAATTTATAATAGCAAGCCATGCAGGCTATGACCAAAATCTTTGGAAAAAACAGGAAGGTTTGTAATGAACAAGAAATCACAATGGCATTATCTCATTGGGCATTTGTCGCTCCGCTGCTACTAAAGTGGACCCCATTGTCCAGACAATATTTAAGCCAAATTAAGAGGGCATCGA
>JBAXXH010000129.1:0-9832 GCA_037127995.1 Methylococcaceae bacterium
GATACCTGAGCGCCTGAGAAATTTTTAGATGGTGGGGTTAAGCGCTTACGTTATATCAGCGGCAAACCGCAACAACAAAGTAATTCTGACATTTCTGAAACCACTTTTAATGCCGCATCTACTGCCCAAAGTAACACTGATGTTTTACGAACCGGTCATATCCTTATGGGTTCCACCGTTTGGCTGGACTGTTCTCAACGGGGAGCCATAAAATTTCAGTATGTTGCGCAGCGTGATAATGGCAATGCCAAACGCTATAACAATTTTTTTTTGATCCGAATGTTCCGGCTGAATGCCAACAAAAAACCGCCAAGGCTTATAGAAAAAAATATGATAGAGGTCATCAGTTATGTAATCTACGGACATGTTGCCTACAAAAAATTGCCTTGTGGAATGCTGGTTTCTCTTAAGCGCAACAAAAATAGTGTTGCTTAAATACCTCGTCGGCATTATTTAAAATCAGCTTCGACAATCGCAGGTAAGCTTTTTCTCTAAAGCGGTTATAACAGATGGGCGATTGCTTTAGCTTCGTCGATTAGCAAGACTATCTCACAAAAGCCCTATCCAGGTTCATGTATTAATAACAATATGTTGAGAGTTTTATTGGCTGGCTTTCAGATTAAGCAGTATTTTTTCAGCCGTGGCTAAAGGCAAAAATAAGATTTTAGGCGAACTTTCAAGCTGCTGAAAGCCGTGGTATTTATAAAAGTCCACTGCCTGATCGTTTTTGGCATCTACTAAAAGCGCAAAGGCTGCAGGCGCTGAGGCTATGGCTTTTATGGAAGCATCTGCCAGTAGCGCTTTACCCAATCCTAATCCCTGAAAGCGCTTATCTACTGCCAGGCGTCCGATGCGGACTGCTGGCATAGTGGGATAACGCGGCAAACGCTTAGTAAGCTCGACAGGTAAATCATGAGTCGGAATGCTGGCTGACGCAAGCGTGTAATATGCCGCCACTTGGGCAGTTGCTATGTTGATGGCTACAAAGCAGTTGGCGACGCGACGGCGAATATCTTGTGTGACTTGTAACTGGAAATAGCGATCAAGAAGCTCTTCGCCACAGGTGAACGCCAAACGGTCGTGCTCTCCATTAAGAACTTCAAGACGAAAAAATGCGCTCACTCAGTACCAAAGAGTTCGCTGTGTTTTTCGAAGGCTCTAATTAGAGCAGGTGTTGGCTCTGGTGGGTTAAGTATGCTTTCGGCAAAAAGGCGTTGATCGTTAACCGAAAGACGGATAATGTCGGTTGTTTCTATAGTTTGCCGGGCGGCTTCACTAGACACTGCAATAACGAAATCCGTTAACGTCTGACCTTGAATTTCCGCTGCACGTTTCAGCATCGCATATACATGCACAGGTAAGCGGGCCTCAAGACGAGCTATTTGTTGTTTTGATTCTTTCATAAAATAAGTATACGGCAATACGCCGTATAAAAGCAATGTGTTATGTCGCTAGCATTGCTTGTTGGTTTTCGCTAGCAAAGCTGAGGTTCTCGGCAACATCCAAAACGTAAAAAAGACTTTTTGAAGATGAAATCGGAAAGATTGGGGGGCTGCCCCTAAGCAGAATAATAAAGCTTTCTTTGTCCCATTATTTCAAAAATTTCACGGTCCGGGTCATATTGGTTTTTTGCTGCAATTCTTCAACGATCTCGTCCCGTTGCTTCAGGAGAAGCTCCAACTCATCAATCCGGTACTGTAGACGGTAATTTTCCCGTTTCAGTATTTCTTTGTCTGCCTGACACTTTTCAAGCATTTGCCGGTATTCCTTGGTTTTTGCTTCCGCCTGGGCGTACGCGCTATGTTTTTCCTTCAACCGTGTCGTGGCGGCAGATATTAAATTTCCAAATTCGCCAATTAAAGTCGTTTAAAATCAATTAGTTTTTAACATTAATTGGAAATTATTTATCTGAAAGTCTATATTAAGGCCACTAACACCATGACCAATATTCTGCCCCAAGCCGCGAATATGAACCGGAGAGCCTGGTTGCAAACGGAAGAAATTATTGAATGTTATCGAGACATTGATGAGTTATTAATCATAGGCGGGGTTATTTGGGGTAATAACCCGGCAGATGATTATTTTGTAGAATCGCACAGTGTCAAAACCCCCGATGCTTTTTGGAATGTCATTGTAAGGGGCGCGGGTCAAGATAAACGAGTGATTGCGTGGATTGTTCCTAACAATCAAGATGCCACAAGAAAACATCTGGATAATATTTGATAAGTATTGATGAGTTGGAGTATTTGACGGGTGAAAAAATACCCGTTGCTGATTATGCCAAACATGACAAGCAAAGCCAATCCTGGATGATTCCGTCAGGCTGTAATAAAAGTTAGTGCTATCAAACCCAAATATTTTTTGACAAAACAAGACAACCGGTCATATCATTAAGCTATGCCTAGAACATCAAAAAAACTAACCAATCGAGAAAACCTGTTAAAACAAGGGGTGACTTTGCTGATGCAGCAAGGTTATCACGGTACAGGCCTGAAAGAAATTCTGGATGCCGTGCAAATTCCCAAAGGCTCTTTCTACAACTATTTTGGCAGCAAAGAGAACTTTGCTGCGGAAGCCATTCAGCACTATATAAATCCCTTTATCGATCAATTAAATAGCCATTTACAAAATCCGGATCATGATGCCCTGAGTGCTATGCGGTGTTATTTTTATGAACTGATTACAGAATTAGAAAAAGCCCATTATAAAGGCGGGTGTTTATTAGGCAATTTAATGGGCGAAATTGGTGATACCAGTGAGCTTTGTAAAACATCCTTGCAAACGGCAGTTCATCGTTATCGGGATTTATTGCAAACAGGCTTAATTGAGGCACAACGGGAAGGGACGGTAAGAACCGACAAATCAGCAGAAGAAATGGCTGATTTATTGGTTAATATGTGGCAAGGTGCTTTATTAAGAATGAAAATTGAACAATCCTCCACACCGCTTAAGCAATGCTGCGAAAATTTATTGGATGATTTTTTTAAAGCCTGATATTATTATAACTTTTAAAGACGACCAGTCGTTTTAATTTAACCCAGGAGACATTACCATGCCAAAATATATTATCGAACGTGAAATTCCCGGTGCAGGCGCATTAACCGCACAGGATCTGCAAGGCATATCGCAAAAATCATGCGGTGTTCTTAAGGACATGGGGCCAAAAATTCAGTGGGTAGAAAGCTATGTAACAGATGATAAAGTCTACTGTGTTTATATTGCACCCGATGAAGCAACCGTAAAAGCCCATGCTGAACAGGGCGGATTTCCTGCCAATCGTATTTCCGAAATAAAAACGATGATTGATCCGACCACAGCTGAAGCTTAATCGCTATTAAGCTAAGGAGATATTTTATGCAAGTAACGTGGGATCAGAACAAATGCAGTCATGCCGGCGTTTGTGTTAAATTACTGCCCGATGTTTTCAAGGTTGTGGAGGGAGAATTCGTTATCGATATCACCCAGGCAACTGAAGAAGAGATCGTTGCCGTCGTTAAACAGTGCCCGTCAGTTGCGCTACAAGTCTTAAAATAATCTGTCATGTACGCATTCCCATGCCACTGTGTTGGGAATGCTTTTACAACGTCATACTGACCCTAAGTGGATTCCATGAAATTAGAAACAATAGCCGTACACGGTGGTTACAGCCCCGACCCAACAACCAAAGCAGTGGCAGTACCTATTTATCAAACCACCTCTTACGCCTTTGACGACACCCAGCATGGTGCCGATTTATTCGACCTGAAAGTGGCCGGCAATATCTACACCCGCATCATGAATCCAACGACTGACGTACTGGAACAGCGGGTAGCCGAACTGGAAGGCGGTCTGGCCGGACTGGCGGTAGCATCCGGTATGGCAGCCATTACCTATGCCGTCATGACCATTGCAGAAGCGGGCGATAACATCATTTCTGCGGCCACTTTGTATGGTGGTACTTACAATCTGTTTGCCCACACCCTGCCACAATACGGCATTAATGTACGTTTTGCCGATTATCGTGACCCGGCTGCTTTCGAGCAATTAATCGACGACAAAACCAAGGCTATTTTCTGCGAATCGGTCGGCAATCCACTGGGCAACATTACCGATTTTGAAATCCTGGCCGACATTGCCCACCGTCACGGCATACCCTTGATTGTAGATAACACCGTACCGTCTCCGTATCTGTGCAGACCGATTGAGCACGGTGCCGATATTGTCGTGCATTCACTAACAAAATATTTAGGTGGTCATGGCAATAGCATTGGCGGGGTCATTGTTGATAGTGGCAAATTTCCCTGGGCTGAACATAAAGACCGTTTTCGTCGCCTTAACGAACCTGATGTTTCCTACCATGGCGTGGTTTACACCGAAGCCTTGGGAGCGGCCGCCTATATTGGACGGGCACGCGTAGTTCCACTGCGTAATACCGGCGCGGCTATTTCACCGTTTAACTCTTTTTTAATCCTGCAAGGCATTGAAACCCTGGCGCTGCGCATGGACAGGATTTGTGACAACACCGTCAAAGTCGCGCAATTTCTACAAAACCACAGCAAAGTCGCGTGGGTTAATTACGCAGGACTTGATGACCATCCAGACAAGCCTCTGGTTGATAAATACATGGGTGGACGGGCTTCAGGCATTCTCACCTTTGGCTTAAAAGAGGGTCGTAAAGCGGGTGAGAATTTTCAGGATGCTTTAAAACTATTCACCCGACTGGTCAATATCGGCGATGCCAAATCGCTGGCTTGTCATCCCGCATCCACCACACACCGGCAATTGTCCCCCGAAGAGTTGATCAAGGCTGGCGTTACCCAAGAAATGGTGCGTCTGTCCATTGGCATTGAGCATATCGATGATCTTCTGGAAGATCTGGAACAGGCATTGGCGGCATCTTGATTGACAAGTATTTGGATTTAATGCCTTTTTTCGACTAAAAATAAATCCGTTGAAATCCTTATATTCAGTGTCATCCGTGTTCCATGAAAGTAAAAACACGTCCATTCGGTGCAATAGCGTTGCCTGTTGCACTGAATAACCTTAAAAAACTTGCAAACACTCGCCTGCAAAATTTAATATGTTCATTGAAATTCCCGCTACAAATATTGCTCATGCCATTCAGCTCGCAGTTGCCCCGGTCTTTTTGCTTACCGGCGTTGCCAGTATTTTGTCAGTGTTAACAAACCGTTTGGGACGGATCATTGACCGCTCCCGTTTTTTGCACGGCAAACTTTTGTCCTCCCAGCAAGAAAAACAAGACCAAGAGATTCATGACGAATTGGCTATACTGACAAAAAGGATGCGCTTTATCAATCGGGCGATTGCGTTATGTACAGCCTGTGTACTATTAATCTGTTCAGTGATTGCGGTCCTTTTTCTCGATTCGTTTATTAGCATTAATATGTCAACTCCGATTGCTTCGTTGTTTATCGCCGCTATGTTGAGCTTGATTTTGGCCTTGATTTTCTTCATTAACGAGATTTATCTGGCTACCGCTAATGTGCGTAGCGGGCCATAACAGTCAATCATTTTAAGCTCAAGCCCGCTAATGTTTTTGACCACCACATCCAACCCTTCTCTGTTCTCAAATTAAATCCGCGCCGACATTATTGATTATTTACAGGCAGGAATTATAGTCCCTATCAGAAAAAGCAAAATCATGACTGTGCGTTTATTGTTAGAGAGAACTGCGGTGTTATACTTTGCAAGTTTACGAATGCGTACTACATTAAGTGTCCTTTTATCTTAAGTGCCACAACCAGCGCATTTTAGATAAAGCCAATTATCAGGAAAAAAATTGCAGATAAAAAGTTTCGTTTTAATTTTTACACTAGTTGCCATAGCGGGGTGTTCTGTGAAACATCAAGAAACAAGTACGGAAGTAGGGAATAAAGTCAAGCAACTGCTGGCCAGCATGACGCTTGAAGAAAAAGTAGGACAAATGACGCAGATTGACTTCATTGCTGTTGCTGTTCCGGAAGAGCAACATGCCGAGGATCCCGTTGATCTGGCAAAGCTGGAAGATGCCATTTTGAAACACCATGTGGGTTCCATTCTTAACACGCCTTATACGCCAAACAACAAAGCACAAACCGTTGAGACCTGGCAAAAAATGATGCAAACAGTGCAAGCTGTGGCAGCAAAAACCCGTTTAAAAATTCCGGTGATTTACGGGATTGATGCCATTCATGGAGCCACTTATACAAAAAACTCGGTGTTGTTTCCGCAAGCCATTAGCATGGCGGCTACTTTTAACCCCGACTTAAGCTTTAAGGAAGGTGAAATTACTGCGCGAGAGCTACGGGTTTCCGGGCTGCAATGGAATTTTTCGCCGGTGATGGATATTGGCCGCCAGCCACTTTGGCCACGCTTATGGGAAACTTATGGTGAAGACGTTCATCTGGCGACTGTTTTGGGCACATCTTTTATAAAAGGTCATCAAGGAGATGATTTTTCTGCGCAAAATAAAGCCCTGACCTGCTTAAAGCATTATGCGGGTTACAGTTTCCCCATTAACGGCAAAGACCGGACACCGGCCTGGATTGGCGAAAGAATGCTTCGCGAATATTTCCTGCCCACGTTTGAAGCCGGTATTAAAGCCGGATCGCCAACGATTATGGTTAACTCGGCTGAAGTTGACGGTATTCCGGGACACGCAAATTATCACTATCTCACCACAATTTTACGCGACGAACTGGGTTTTACCGGCTTTACTGTTTCTGACTGGGCCGACATTCAGCGTCTTTATACGCGGGACAAATTGGCTGCTTCGGAAAAAGAAGCGGTTAAAATTGCGGTAATGGCGGGCATTGATATGAGTATGGTGCCGTTTGATTTTTCATTTTATGACCTGTTGATTGAACTGGTCAAATCGGGAGAAGTGCCACTATCCCGAATAGATGAAGCCGTATCCCGAATTCTTGGCGTAAAATTTAAGGCAGGATTATTAGAATCCAACGCACCGGTTTTACCGGTAGAAGGAAAAATCCAACGGACTGAGGATGCCGAGGTTAACCTTCAGGCAGCCCGGGAATCCATTATTCTTGCAAAAAATACCAACAACACGCTGCCACTAAAAAAAGAATCCCGTGTTCTAGTAACCGGCCCTACCGCAAATTTACTAAGTGTAATGAATGGCGGTTGGACAATTACCTGGCAGGGCGATGATGAAAGTTTATATCCTCAGGACAAGTTAACGGTTTTGGAAGCCATCCAAAAAAAGTCCACCGGCAACGTCACTTTTGTGGGAGGAAATTCATTTAATGACAACATTGATATTCAAAAAGCGGTTAAGGAAGCTAAAAACCACGACACGATAGTGCTGTGTCTGGGTGAAAAACCTTATACAGAAACGGTGGGGAATATTGGCTCATTAGAACTTGATCAAGCTCAAATTAATCTTGCCAATGCCATGATTGCAACCGGAAAACCGGTTATTCTGGTTACCTTGGGCGGTCGCCCACGGATTATTACACCCATTGCCGAACAGGTTGCCGGTGTTGTTTTAGGCTTTTTACCGGGTATGGAGGGCGGTGGTGCCATTGCCGATATTTTATACGGTGACTATAATCCCGATGGCAAACTACCTGTTACCTATCCCAGAGAGACCAACGGCATTACGCCTTATGATTACAAACCCATCGAATCGTTTGAGCAGAATACCTATAATCCGTTATATCCGTTTGGTCATGGTTTAAGTTATACCACTTTTCAAACCAGCGGCTTACACCTGGAAAAAGACAAAATCAACAGCGGCGAAAATATCAATATTACCGTGACGGTTAAAAATACCGGATCGTTAACAGGCAAGGAAACGGTTTTGCTTTATGTAAACGATGTTGCAGCTTCCGTCACCCGGCCTAACAAACAATTAAAAGCGTTTAAAAAAATAGAACTTAATCCGGGTCAAGCTGAAAACGTAAACTTTACCTTAACGCCGCACGACTTGTCATTTATTGGTGTTGATCTTAAGCGCATTGTTGAGCCGGGTGATTTTAAAGTGATGGTCGGCAATGAAACGGCTAATTTCTCAATCACAAAATAATAGATAAGGTTTACATGACCCTGGTAACTGACGCAAAAATGCCCTTGGATAGTGCCGATAAAAATCCTTATTTTGGCTCCTTAACCCTGTTAACGTCGCTGTTTTTTATCTGGGGTTTTATAACTTGTTTAAATGATATCCTGATTCCGCATTTAAAATCGGTATTTACTTTAAGCTACACGCAAGCCATGTCGGTTCAATTTTGCTTTTTTACCGCTTATTTTGTGGTGTCCGTTCCCAGCGGTTATCTGGTTGACAAAATCAATTACAAAGGTGGAATCATTGCCGGATTATCAATAGCCGGCATAGGCTGTTTGTTATTTTATCCGGCTGCAAGCAGGCATTCCTATCCCTTGTTTTTAGCAGCATTTTTTGTTTTGGCCTCCGGAATTACTTTATTACAGGTTGCCGCCAATCCCTACGTGACCATTTTAGGAAAACCGGAAACCGCCTCAAGTCGATTAACCCTAACTCAGGCCTTTAATTCTTTAGGTACGACTATTGCCCCTTATTTTGGCGCTTTATTGATTCTTTCAACGGCGGTTAAAAGCGCCGAAGCAATCAACTTGCTTAATGCTGATCAGTTATCGGCTTATCAAGCTGCACAAGCGGCAGCCGTACAAAATCCTTATTTATTTCTGGCGGCGGTTTTATTTTGTGTAGCGATTGTTTTTGCAACAATCAAATTACCTGAAATTAAGCCGACCGAACCACCGACCGTCAACACGGCAAAGTACGTTTTCGATGACCGACATGACAGTGCCTGGGGCTATAAGCATCTGGTGTTGGGAGCCATTGCCATTTTTGTTTATGTCGGCGGTGAAGTTTGCATTGGCAGTTTTCTGATTAACTTTCTGGGCGAGTCTACCATTGCCGGTTTAGCCGAACAGGAAGCCGGTAAGTATGTCTCGTTTTACTGGGGTGGTGCCATGCTTGGACGATTTATCGGCGCGGCCGTGATGCAAAAAATTCAACCGGGCAAAGCGCTGGTTTTTAATGCGCTAACAGCAGCCATACTGGTTTTAATAACCATCACGAGCAGCGGTTCTTTAGCCGTATGGGCGATTCTTTCAGTAGGCCTGTTTAACTCCATCATGTTTCCAACCATCTTTTCACTGGCGGTTACCGGCTTGGGGAAACAAACAGGACAGGGTTCGGGAATTTTATGCGCGGCAATAGTCGGTGGTGCCATTCTACCGGTTGTGCAAGGTTTTTTTGCCGACAGAATAGGCATTCAAAGCGCTTTTTTTATCCCTGTTCTTTGTTATGGTTACATTGCTTTTTATGGGTGGAAGGGTCACATAATAGCAAAATAATAATTGATCAGAAATAACGCTTCAACCTACATAAGGTCAGTATTCGACCCTCCTTTCTATTCTATAGGTGTGTTGATAGCTTGGTTATTGCATTCCAAGCCAATACCTTACGCTAACGGTAATAAACGAAAACTGGTTTGCCGTTAGCAGCCGACCCATTCCTGTTAATCAAAAAGTTGTATTTCAACCTCAATAAGTTTCCGAGAAAAATAGTCCCCCCTTATAAGCAGTTTATGACTTTAGCAATTATGAAATAAAGTCGAACAATTAGCAGGATTACTTTTGGGTGACTTAAATTTCAATTAATAGAGGTTCCTATCGTTGTACTCCCTATTACGCTCTGTTCTATTTGATAGAGCTTGTAGTCCGGCATACATAGTTACAGATACCAAGCATCTGTTCTTTAAACACGGCATAATATTCAACAAAAAAGCCGCAGAATTTTATTTCCGATGCATTTGTTCAGTCTCAGAACCGCGTGCAGCGCAAC
>JBAXXH010000130.1:0-9718 GCA_037127995.1 Methylococcaceae bacterium
CGTGTCAAGTATTATTTTTTATTTTTTGAAAAAAATTACGCTGAGTAGTTACTATAAAAGTTACCAAAGCCATTATTCATCCTGTTGGCAAGATACTTCAGCCAGTGACACACGTCCGTCATTCCGGCATGGATGCCGGAATCCAGTCACAGGAATGTGAAGCTATGGTCTGGCATAAAGCCTAAATCATGGCGAACGATTTCAGGAAGTTACCATCCATGGCACTGGATACCGGCATCCATGCCGGTATGACGGTGGTGTGTCAGGCCGGATCCTTGTTAATCAGGTTATTCATTAACCAATGAATGAAAGATATCAACATTAATTTCCCCTTTATAAACAGCCATCAGAAATTACAAGCAGGCGCAATCAAGGCAGCACCCGGAATGGTCGGAACTGCACCCAGACTTTCTGCGGGCAAGGTAGTCGTGAATGCAGGAGACGCCAGCGAACCCACCGTTATCGAACTGCCCCAGAGAGGAATAATAAATTGATAAGGATAATCAATGATACCGACCTCGACAAACTCTATCCGCATTGGATTGGTCTCAACGGCACCGTCCTGATTCAAATAACGCACATTCACCATGGCAGGCGTCAAGCCAACAATAATGGGACTGGTTGTTAATGAGCTGGCATAATCACCAAAAATGGCAACCTGCTTTGGAATCGGACTTTCAATATCATAGGGACAAACAACCGCCATCCTCGCGCCTCTGCGGGTTGCCTCCGCCAAGGCATTCCAGACAAACAAAGCCCGCCCGAACTCTATGATGGCGAACAGAACAGCAAAAAACAACAAGGCAATCATTGCAAATTCTACGGTTTCAGCGCCTTTCTGTTTTGGTTTGTTAATCATTGGGCAAATCTCATCACGCTACCGGCAGTAAGTGTCATAAAATCAGTGGCGGCGCTGCCCCCTATCATTTGCATGAACGCATTCAGACTATTGCCCAATATCAGATAGGCGGGATAAGTTGCAACTACCTTGACATGCTCTGAGTCCGGGTTTGTTATGACAACATTAGCGATAACAAAGCCGGACATTACCGGTGTCCCTGTGCCTGCTCTATTGCCATAAACCGCCAGATTTTGGGCATCGGTCTTTTGAGCGGGTGTGTATGCTTTATTGACCGAAACATCGGACAAATAACGGGCGGCAATTTGTACCGATTTGTTCAATGCGTTTAGCTGGTAAAACAGGGTTCCAAATTCAGACACCGAAACGACCAGCAATAACAACAGCGGCAGCATCATGGCAAACTCTACGGTTGAGGCACCTTTTTGTTTACTGACGGTCATGAGCCGCCACTCCCCGGACTTTTAAACAAAACGATTTTGTAAGGGCCGCCGGTCAAAAACGGATTATCGGGACTCCAGGTCCAGGCATTATTTTGTGTTTGTGGACAAGGGCCAATAAACTCGTAAGGGATTCTAACGGTAGCAGTTGCCAGTGCCCTTAAAAACATACAGGCTGTTGCAACAATAGGCAGAGGGTGAGTATTTTTGTTTGTATGACTACAATCAGCCATTAACACATTCAGCACTCTTCTGTTATTGCCAAGACCTTTTGATTTATATTGAGTATACGTTTCTGCAACCTTATCGGCGCTATCGGAGTTAAATCTGGCGTTAATTCCATTCATGACCCCAGTAGTCCCGGTCCAGGCATATTGGTTGGAAGTAAGGCTAGTATTAACCTCTACCGGACAAGTGCTTGGAACAGGAATGTCCGGCGCTGTCAAGGCATTATAAATTGTACCGGGACTTACATCTTGCAGATCATAATATCCATCCAGCGCATTATTTACGCGTTGAAGTAAGTTCATATTTGTTGCCCCTATTGTATATCCATAGCAAGCGCCATCTTTACAAACTGTATCTAAAGGAGTGGTCGTATGAACACACATTATAATAGGCGAAATCGAACAATTATTCACTGCCGGGCCTGCGGTGGCAATCGCGGGAACCGGGATAAAACCTCTGAACTGGCTTAACACATTTATCAACACAGGCGTCACCCGCAACATGTTGGTTGAGGTGACCCTAACAAACGCAAAAGCATCTGTTGCGGAATTATAGGTTCCCCAAGGATTCAATGTTTTGGAATATTCAAATACCAGGGATCCCGCATTCAAGCCTGCCAATTCATTGTTGCCTGAAGCCGCTATGAACAGATTAAACGTTGCTATTCCTTTGGCTGTTGCCGCCGCTGTAGTGGTATTGATATTACAACAACTATTAATGGCTATCGCCGCGCTTAAAGCGGTGGCGTCAAGGGCATTTTGCAAGCGGGTTTTATTGACAAATACATGCCCGAAATCCAGGGCAAAACCGGCGGCAAGCAGTAATACCGGCAAAACCATGGTCACTAACACAACTACAAGACCACGCTGCTTCCTTAAACCCTTTATTTTCATTAATCTTGCTCCTGTAAGCCTGTGAGCTTAAAAGTGCGGTTTATCAGCAGGTGCAGGATGGATAGAGCGAACCGCGAAACCCATCATGTTATCGATTGATGCTGACTGATGGATTGCCTTACACTCTGCCCATCCCTGCTGTACTGTTTAATTTCAATTACCTGTTGCGGATGATGCACCGACACCCAGAGTAAATGTTGGAGCTTTCTTGGAGTCTTCAAGTGGTTTCTGAGCTGGCACCCGATAGGCATTGATAATGCCTTGGGCTTTTTGCCCGTCCAGCGACAGGATTGGCTTGTCATTTTGGCCATGTTCAGGGTACAAAGTCTGATTTTTGACCATAGCATGGTAAGCGTTGCCGAAGTTTTGATCCACAACGACCGGCACTGAATTCCACTCGGCGCAGCCCGCTATCAGCATTAACAACAGTAAGCCTGTCGCTACCTGAATGGTTTTACCTTTGTTGGCTATTTGCATTATTGACCTCCTTCCATTAATTGCTGGCCAAACTCGCCATCAAGACCGCCTTTGTTAGCCATGGAATTGACATCCCTGCCTGCACTGCGGCTTCTGGCTTTTCTTGATTCGGTTCTGCCCAAGACATAAAAATCGACATCATCCGGTTCAACAAGAATATCGGTCGGCAATTGGGCATTTTGCGCCAACACCGGCTTAGCCAGACGGGGGGTGACGAAAATCACCAGTTCTGTTTGGTCTTTCAGGAATGCTGAACTCCTGAATAACGCGCCTAATCCCGGTATATCCCCCAGCCCCGGAAACTTGTTCACATTCTCTTTCATTTTTTCACTGATCAAGCCTGCAATACTCATGGTTTGCCCATCCGCCAGTTCCAGCGTACTACTGGCTTCCCGCTTGGTCAATGACGGTATGGAAAATTGGGTATTGCTATTGCCGCCCCCGGCAATAACAGCGGCGTCTGTTGACAGTTCGCTGACGCTGACATTCATGTTAAGGTTAATCCGTCCGGAATCAAGCACCACCGGGACAAACTTTAAGCCAATGCCGAATTGTTTAAATTCAATGGTGATCGCCCCGCTGTTATTCCCGGTACCCCCTTGCGGCACCGGAATGGGAAATTCTCCGCCCGACAGAAAGGTCGCCGGCTGCCCTGACAACGTCGTTAACGTGGGTTGGGCGAGAATTTTAGCCAAGCGCTGGTCATTGGCGGCATCAATGGTCAGATTAAAAATAAACTCACCGCTGATCGCCTGCAAAAACAAAGCGCCCGCATCAAAACTATGGGGGTTAAGACCTAGTAATCCTGAGAGAGGGTTGGCAGCGGAAGGATCAACTATTCCACCCCTGGATCCTGGATTTAAATTGCCGCCCCCGTTAACCGCCCCGACCGAAAAAGTATTGGAGGTTTGCAAAGCGCTAAATTTAATATTAAGACCCTTGATCACATTTCTATTAATCTCGGCCACTTTTACATCCAGCATAACCTGCTGGGCACCGCCAACAGTCATCAGATTGATAACATTCGGAACAGCGCTTGCACTTGGATCGACTCTTGGCTGGGCCGTATTGGTTGCAACATTAATGTTGCCGGTGCCGCCGGCCCCTCCTGTACTGCCACCCCCAAGGGCCGCCGAAGTGCCTAAATAACTTTGCGCCAATTGTATGGCGGCCTGCATATTAACCAGGGTGCTGACTTCGCCGCTCAGCACGATATTTTTCTGTGATGACTGAACCGCTATATTTTTTTCAGCAGGGAGTAATTCATATAACTTGGATTTTAATGAAGCCAGATCAGGCGTCACTTCGATATCCAGGACTTTTAACAGTTTATGGTTATCGCCCCACAGATATAAATTTGTGGTGCCTAAGGATTTCCCCCGGATTAATAACTGATTGGGTGGAATAACAGTGATCTCGGCCGCTGGATTAACGTTACCATTATCATCCGCCGGCCTGGCATTACCCGGATTAGTATCTGCAATAGCCGGGTTGCCTTGTGATATTTCCACTATAGCTCTGTCCACCGTAATCAGTATGGATTTATTCAGCGAAACCTGTTTCGGGGCTGATTTAACGTCCACGCCAGTCATTGCGGAAACTGCAACCGAATCATGCACAACACCTAACGTGGTAATTAAGAAAACACACGCTAACTTTTTATTAATTCGTTGCTTCATGACTCACTTACCTGATGTTAACAAGCATTTAATTTATCCCTTAATCGGGCTACCAGTTTGCCATTGCAGAATTATGTCATTAACTGATTTCCTGATAAATTGCATCACCAGGGAATTATCTTTCGTACGGGTTTCTTGGCAGGTATTATCTCAACCGGTTGCGGTTGACTTTGTTCCTTGTATGCAATTTCAGTATCCAGCGGATTTCTTAAGGTCAACTGTATCGTGCCTTCCTGCATGGCCTGAACAATTATCTCTGCCTGCTCCGGCTTTAACTCCAGCGTAACCGCCCTGACTATGGCCGGTTTTTCTTTTTCCGGAGAAGCTTCCTGATCCACCGCCAATACCTTAATATTTTGCAACAACGTTCGTGTAGTTAGTTGATTGGTCGTCCTATCCGTTTTCGTGGCAAGAATATCAACTTTGTTTCCGGGTAAAATAAAGCCTGCCACCCCGGCAACATCATCCACCCGCACTGAAATGGCGCGATAGTCTTTGGCAATCAGCGCTGACAGCGTACTCCCATGTTCTGAAATTCTTTTTTCCGTTATTATTTCGTCAGGATAGAATTTGTTCATGGTGACTCTACCAACGACTTGTTCTATTGATGAATAGGTGCCCTGCGGGGCAGAACTGCCCGGCCAGGCAATCACCTTAACCTGGGCTTCTTCCAGCTTGACGCCAAATGGTATTTCAACGGCTGCGGCAACTACAGGCACGGTATTGACCGGCTCGCCCCTGCCCTGTATCCAAACATTGGCAACCCACGCGGCAAACAACGCCAGCAGCAATGCGATACCCAGCATAATAATAAAACGCCTGTTCATTTATTCAATCCCTTTTTAAATCAATAAAGTAGGTATCCCACGCGAGCATTATGTTTTCTTTGCTAATAGTGCCCTCATTATTTTTAAATGCCGCCATGTCCAAGCCTATGGCAATCAAATCCCGAGGCTGGCACGGCAAAAAAGGCCGCTTGGTCTCATCATATAATTTAAAGACGCACTCCAGAACACCTTCGTCAAACGTAACGCTACGTTGCCTGCACACATTGTCCCAGATCAGCTTGAATTGCCCTTTAGAAATGGCACTAAATTGAATTTTATAACCCAAGCGTCTTAAGGATGCTTCATCTGCCAATTCCAACGGATGTACATTAGTTGAAAATACCAGTATGGCATCAAAGGGTACGGGGAAATGCTGGCCTGTCCCCAGCCTAAGATAGTCAATATGCTCTTCCATAGTTACAATCCAGCGGTTTAACAATTCAATGGGGGTCATACGCTGCCGCCCCATATCGTCAATAATATAAATGCCATTATTGGCTTTTAACTGGATAGGTGCCTGATTTATCCGGGTGACCGGATCATAACGCAATTCGAGGCTATCCATGGTCAATTCGCCACCGCTGATGGCAACCGGTCGCGCGCATAAAATCAAACGTTGATCTATCCGGTTTTCAAATTGATAGTCAGCTTTCTCGCTGACTTTATAAGCAGGCGTATGCAGCAACGGGTCAAAAAACTGGATGATTTCCCGACCCACTGAAATGGCATGGGGTACATGAATCGGGCCACCCAAACAACGCGCCAGTCGCTTGCAAATAAAGGTCTTGCCGCTGCCTGCCGGGCCATAAACCAGGATTGCGCGGCCTGAATGCAGTGCCGGCCCCAATTGATCATATAAATGGTCTTCCAGCACGACATCGGCAAAAGCCGCCTTTAACTGTTCTTTGTTTACCGTACAATTAAAGACGGATTGTGCTTCAACCAACTGTGTGTAGTGATCAATCGTAATCGGAGCACGGCCAATGTAACCGCTTCTTAAATAAGCATTTTTTGCTTCAGCACGACCTAAATCGGTTAACTGATAACGCACACCTGCGCTATTTTCTTTTACGGCCAGCACTTCTAACCGGGCGTCTTTACGCAGTAAGTCTAAAAGCCCTTCTATCACGTTTCCTGTCAAGGCCATTCTATCGGCTAACTGATGCAAATCCAGCACGCCGGCATCATAAAAATGCTTTAGCGTTAAATCAAGCAATAATTCTGTATCGAGACCAATTTCATTTAGCGTATGGGGTTGTTTAATCAACTCTAAAAGTGACATAGATTAAACATAGCCCCTGAATTGCAAATTTTCGGATATAGTACATATAAGGTCGCTAATGAAATGGCCGGTGCCAGAGGCATCCGGTAACCGGCAGCTTCTGAGCTATCCGGCTTTTGGTAAGATAATATACCGGAAAAAAGACCATAAACCAGTGCCTTGTACCTCAGTGAGAGTTTGACAAAATCCCCTTTAACAATAATAAAAAAAATAGCCCCTACAAACATGATGATATAACTATAAAGGACAACATCCAACACACTGTTAAAGCCTACCACACTCCCTATCGCCGCCATTAATTTCACATCACCGGCTCCCATGCTTGCAAAAATATAGCCAAACAGCATCAACAGAAAACCGGCTAAAAATCCTGCGCCACTATCCCTTAACCCGAGGCCTTCTGCAAAAAAATAATTCCAGCTTAATCCTGAAACAAGAATAACCAATGAAATCCAGTTAGGTATTTTTTTTATGGTCGCATCGTAAATAGACGCAATTAATAAACAGACAGTGAGTATCGAGTAAACAATAAGCATAAAGTGGCTATATCACAATGATTTATAAGTTAATTGATACACAGCAGGTATTGAAAAGAAAATTTTATTATAAAGACCCGGTAAGACTAACCAGTGTTTATAATAAAAGCAGGCGCAACTCTCGACGACGACAAAGGGAGAATATTTTTCTGTGTTACAGGCAGATTAATGACGATCCACGTTAATTCCCGTTATTCCCGTCATTCCCTTTATTCCCGCCGCCACCGCCTGCAGCAGTCGATACATGTGCTGTTATTTTTGTCATGGCGGAAACTAGAGCGGTATTTAACCGAGTATTGTAAGCCGCTAGTATAATGACTGTTAAGAGAGCTACAATCATTATCCACTCGACAGCTTCAGCACCTGTTTCATCACCCGTTAATGCTTTTATTTTTTTTATTAAATTGCCCATGATTTTCCTGAATACTAAAATAAAATTTCGGCGATACCATTGCTAATAAAAAACCAGACAATTAAAGCACCATCACTCACCCTCATCCTATTAGGGGGCTAATAACTAAAGTCTATTTTAATACAGGCAACTATCAGGTTATTTTTTTATCATTAATTAGACAGCTTCAAAAGAATCACTTAATTATAATCAAGCGGCTTAATTTATCAACGACTTATACATCAATAAATTTCTAACATATAACTTGTAACAATAATTGATAGCTTACCAGTTGTTATTTACCCGCAGCAGTCGATATATTAGTTGTTATTTTTAACATCGCGGCAACAAGAGAGGCATTCAAAGTAGCGTTATAAACGGCGAGTATAATTACCGTCAATAGCGCTACAATCATCACCCACTCTACCGTTTCAGCGCCTTTTTCATCAGCTACAAATGCTTTTATAGTGTTTATTGTGATATTCATGACTTTTCCTTAGATAAAAAAATAGCTTTAATATGATTAATTTTTAATCAAAAACCAGACTATTAAACCATCATCTTACAGCGACCCTATTTATACACTTGGTGATAAATAACTTCCAAGAACCTTACAGAACCACACTAATTTTAAATATTTTGAACGGGGTATATAGTTGAAAATTTAATTTCTGAAAGTCTATATCACTAATAACCTAAGGAATGTGCATGAAATAACTTGAATATCTTACCGGCTCTCCCTTCTAGAAAGGATAAGGAGGGATATAATACTCAAGTTATTTCATGCATGTTCCCAAGCCGCTTTTAATATAAGCACATAATGGGGCATTTTAATTAAATACTTGCAAAGAGGAGTAACTTCTCATTAGCCACATGCAGTCTTATTTTAAATCAGTTAGATAACTATAGGTTCATCAATATTCGCTTTTTTATTGTAAGCTAAGCAAAAATCAATGTATTACATGACAAGATATTAAATAAGGGGGGGGTGTGTGAATTTTTAATCTCTGTCACTCATTGACTTATAATTTATCTGTAATTAATAAGAAGTTACTAAAAAATATGTAAATATACACACCCCCTTTGAAAAAGGGGGCTGAATAATTACAAAAGTATCAATAAACTTTTATGCATATAACTTATAAAAATAATTGACACTTTATAAATTGTTATGAACCGGCAGCCTTTCCTATATTAGCCACTATTTTTGCCATAGCGGAAACGAGAGAGGCATTTAAGGTAACATTATAAACTGCGAGTATAATGACTGTCAAAAGAGCTACGATCATCACCCATTCTACCGTTTCAGCGCCTTTTTCATCGGCTATAAATGCTTTTATTGTTTTTTTCATGACTTACTCCTTAATACAAAATTAAAAATAGCTTTGATACGATTTATTTACGAATCAAAAACCAGACTTATAAAGTTCCGTCTCTCAATAATGCTCCAACCTTCAGGACTAATAACTGAAGTCTGTCTCAATATAGGCACGTAACAAGCCATTCAACTTAATATCAATGTGATAACTATAAAATATTGATAAGCTTTTATGCGCTTACATTGTAAAATTAATTGTCATTTTAGACTTATAAGACAACCTGCCTTGTGTACCATACACATATAAGTCACCTCATCTATAATAACTATGGAAAAGATAACCAAAAATTATTTTAGTAAAAAATACCTGGTTAACTGTGACCGGCCCTATTGATATGAATTGTGCAGGCTCCGCCGAGTATTAATTCAGCGAGGATTTGAAAGTCGCGTCACTAACCATTTTATCTAGCATAAAACTATTCAGTTCCCCCTCTGAAAAAAGGGGTGGTGGCGAGCACTTACTTTCTAACACCTCTTATGTCCCTAATGCCAGGAAATATTGGGGATCCTTCGCTCCTCGGTTTACACTTTTTGCAATTAACATCGCGGTCGGGTTAGTATCTGTGTCGGGTTACGGGTTACGGCTAGCGCCTAACCCGACCTACAGAGATTATTAGCATTTTTTGTGATAAAAAAAAGGCACCCTTCATTTTCCAGTTTACAGTTTAAAAAAAGGGCACCCTTCATTTTCCAGTTTACAGTTTAAAAAAAGCCTCTTAAGTGTTGTG
>JBAXXH010000131.1:0-9663 GCA_037127995.1 Methylococcaceae bacterium
CGGAAAAAGCCGTCATTTCTTTTTTGAATGATATTCTGGTGCTTTTTCTTATAAAGCTGCACTGGAACGATATTACCCAAAATTGGCTGATCAAACCGCTTAAGTATCGTTATGAATGGATGGCCCTGTTTTATCTATTCTTTTTGCTGGTTCGGTCACGTAAACAAAAATAGATATGGGGACGCAAGGCGAAAGACCAAAGGCGAAGGGCTGCTATGTTCGACATAGTCTTTAACCCTTCGACTTTAGTCTTTTACCTACCTTTCTCATTTTATCTGATAAGGATCGTGCATGAAATAACTTGACCATTTATACTCCCTCACCCCAGCTCTCCCGGAGGGAGAGGGAGCAAGATGCCTAAGTTATTTCATGCGCATTCCTAAGTTAAATTAGATCTTTCATTCGTTACACCCGCCTGCCTATTTCGGAAAACTAGCGTTATGGATACACAAACTTCTGCCCCGAAAAACTTCCAATTGGTTCATCAATTAAAAAGGCGCATCAGAATACTGTCGCCAGTCTTAAAAAATGACCAAGAGCGCGGCTATATTTTTGAAATCCTGTTAAAAAAACGGCCCGAAATAAAAAATATTCGCTCGGTTTATGCGTTAGGTTCTGTTGTTATTGAGTTTGATTCGACCCGCTTACCCAAAAAGAATTTACTGATTTTGCTGGATGCAGTGCTGGGTAATATTGCCCGGAAAAAGTCTAATCAGGACAAACAACAAAAGAAAGTCTTTGAGGGGATAGTACACGAAGTTGATCTTGCCGTTGAGGGCATGACTTGTGCGTCCTGTGCCTTATTAATCGAAATGGTGTTAAAGCGCGATCCCCGAATCAAGCAGGCCAGTGTCAACTTTGGCACATCAACCCTGACGGTTTATGGCCAGTTGGCCAGAGATGATGTTAGCGCCAAGGTTGCAACCCTGGGTTATAAAACCTATGCGATGGATACCTTATCCCAACGCAAAAACCTGATTGAAAAGGAACAGCAGCGGATTGTTATGGCTAAACGCCGTTTTATCTGGTCGGGATTGTTAAGCTTGCCTGTTGTCATCGTTGGAATGACTATGCCAACAACGCGCTGGTTACACTGGTTGCAGTTTGCACTCACCACGCCCGTGGTGTTTTGGTCGGGCGGAACATTTTTTGCAAAAGCGTGGCGGTTGGCAAAACAGCGCACTGCCAATATGGACACCTTAATTGCTTTAGGGGTCGGCTCTGCTTATGGTTACAGCCTGCCGGCCTTATTCCGACGTAGCGGGCATATCTACTTTGAGGCCGGTGCGGCCATTATCACCTTTGTATTGCTGGGGCGCTTTTTGGAAGAGCGGGCTAAAGGCAAGGCCGGTGTAGCGATACGCAAGCTGGTTGATTTGCAACCGCAAACTGCGACCGTTATTCGTGACGGGCAAGAAAGTGTTATTGCCGCTGAAGATTGTGTGATTGACGATGTCTTGCTGGTTCGTCCCGGCGAGAAAATTCCGACTGACGGCATTGTTATTCACGGTGTATCCACCGTTGATGAAGCCATGGTGACGGGAGAAAGTTTGCCGGTCATAAAAGACGTAGGCCATAAAGTGATTGGCGGTTGTGTTAACGGTAGCGGTGCGTTGCGTGTTCGCGTTACCGCAGTCGGCATGGATACCGTACTGGCCGGCATAGTACACATGGTCGATCAGGCGCAGGCAACCAAATTACCGATTCAAAAACAGGTGGATAAAATTTCCGCCGTGTTTGTACCCTCCGTGATGATACTGTCAGGCTTAACCCTGGGCGGCTGGTTGCTGGTGGGCGCACCCTTCGGTTTTGCTTTTGGCAATGCCATCACCGTATTATTGATTGCTTGCCCTTGTGCGTTGGGCTTGGCAACCCCGGCGGCGATTATGGTGGGAGCGGGGCAGGCCGCTCGTGAAGGTATTTATATCCGTAATGGCGAAAGTCTGGAAACAGCAGCCAAGCTTAATGTCGTGGTTTTTGATAAAACCGGTACGATTACGGAAGGCAAACCTAAAGTGACGGATTTACTTAAATTATCCCGAATGAGTGAAGAAAAACTCATTCGCTTGGCCGCTTCCGCAGAAAATAATTCGGAACATTTTTTGGGTAAGGCTATAGTGGCTTATGCTAAAGAACAAGAGATAGCGTTACAGGAATGCACGCATTTTTACAGTGAAACCGGACGGGGCATCGAAGCCGGGGTGGAAGGTAAAACGCTGTTGCTGGGTAACAAGGCATGGCTGCTGGATAAAGAGATCATCATTGACGGCTTGTTGAATGCCGCCAGTGATTTTTCAAGGCAGGGTAAAACCCCGGTATTTATGGCAATCAACGGCAAGGCTGCGGCTGTATTCGGCATTGCTGACAAACCCAGGCCACAGGCTATTCAGGCTATTGTGCATTTGAAAAAACTGGGTATACAAACACTCATGGTAACCGGTGACACTGAAAAAACGGCTCACTATATTGCCGCCCTTGTCGGTATTGAAACGGTTGTTTCCAATGCCAAGCCTGAACAAAAACTGGCCATCATCCATCAGTTTCAACAGGAAGGCAAAAAAGTCGGCATGATCGGTGACGGTATCAATGATGCCCCCGCATTGGCGGCGGCCGATGTCGGTTTTGCCATTGGCACAGGGACTGATATAGCGATTGAGTCTGCGGATATGACGCTGGTACAGGGAGATATTACCAAAGTGACCGGTGCTATTCAGTTAAGTACCGATACCATCAGGATCATTAAGCAAAATTTATTCTGGGCGTTTGCTTATAACGTTATTGCCATTCCGGTCGCGTCAATGGGTAAACTTAACCCGATGATAGCGTCTGCGGCAATGGCCTTAAGTTCGGTTTCGGTTATCGTTAATTCATTACGGTTAAGTAAAAAACAGGATTAAAAAATGGATCATTCAACGATGGATATGGGCATGCAGCATGTGGCTGCTGCTGCGGGCGGCTTTGATTACGGCTTGGCCTTTATGGCAGGTGTATTAGGTAGCGGACATTGTCTGGGCATGTGTGGCGCTCTGGTATCCGGTTACTTTATGAACGCGGGGCCTTCAAAACGTTATTTGCCGTATTTTATGTATCAGTTGGCCCGGATATTCGTTTATACGATGGTCGGTTTTGCGGCAGCGGCGCTCGGCTTTGTGCTGGTTTCCAGCGGCGTGTTTGGTAAGGTTCAAAGCATCTTGCAGATGTTTATCGGTGCAGTCGTTATTATTCTTGCGCTGGGGATTTTAGGCTGGATTCCTTTTCAGGGCTCCGTCAGATTATTACCGATGAATTTATTGCGTCGGGGTTATGCAGAATCAAGAACCAAAGGCCCGTTACTGGGCGCAACCATTGCCGGCTTGTTAAATGGTTTAATGCCGTGCCCGTTAACCTTTGCCATGGCGGTTAAGGCAACGTCAGCCACTACCGTGATGGAAGGCGGCTTGTTAATGCTGACCTTTGGCGCGGGTACGCTGCCGACCATGCTGTTTGTCAGTTTGGCATTTGGAAAAATGAGCGCCCACTTTAGAGGCTTAATGTTAAAGTCCGCCGCACTTATTATGATTATAATGGGCTGTAATACCATTTACATGGGCTTGTCATTTTATGTGGCAGACAGTTTTCAGCAACATAATTTTATCCATGACATTAAGCATGAAATTGATGCAGTTATTTTGTTTCTTGGGCAAATGGTAGATTACTATGCCGATTTGATAAAAAATATCCAGAGCCAGTAAAAGAGGCAAGCTGATTTCCCCGAACTTAAGAATTAAAAAACTTGGCT
The DNA here is from genome assembly GCA_037127995.1 of Methylococcaceae bacterium. Classification (GTDB taxonomy): domain Bacteria; phylum Pseudomonadota; class Gammaproteobacteria; order Methylococcales; family Methylomonadaceae; genus Methylobacter_C. The sequence goes on from JBAXXH010000131.1 coordinate 3,779, forward strand.
ACCCATTAAGCCGGGACAAGAAGTTTTAGTTAAAGCCGTCATACCGGCAAGGATGCCGGTATCCAGTGCCATGGATGGTAACTTTCCGATAACTTTGCCGAATGATTTAGGGGCTGGCCAAACTACAGCTTCACATCCGTGTGGCTGGTTTCCGGCATCCCGGCAGGAATGACGGATTTTTTGGCACTTGGTGAGTCATTTTGCTGCTCAGTGTCCCGTCTTAAGTTGGTAGCCAAAAACACTTGAATATCAAATGCCAGGGCTTATACTCATTGATGATAAATGGAGCTTTGAAAGTCCGGTCATTTGACGCATAACAATTTGACGCAACAAATGGTACAGTAATGCCCCAATATATTTCTTTGTGTAAAGCACAGATCATTAGACGAATAACTGAGCCTTATCACTCAAAAAATAGTAGCTATGATTCATTCGTCAATTTTGATTGAATTAACAAATACTTAATAATTACAGGATCTTTCAGCATGATCAAGTCAGAACTTATTGATGCCTTGGCTAAAAAACAACCCCATTTAACACTAAAAGATGTTAATCAATCTGTTGACTGTATTATCGAGCATTTATGTCAGGCTTTAATCGCTAAGGATAGAATAGAAGTCAGAGGTTTTGGGGCTTTCTCATTGCATTTTCATCCCGCCCGTGCAGGACGAAATCCAAAAACCGGCGAGCCATTAAATTTATCAGCTAAACATGTACTCCATTTCAAGCCGGGCAAGCAACTACGAGACCGTGTTCATGAATCAAGGCTTACCTGCCCTATCAGAAATGGGGATTAGCGGAGCCAAACAGCTTTTTCGCATAGTCCCATTGCACAACCTGGATTTATTTAGAAGCGTCTTGATTGTCAGCATCGTCTTGTGATTCTGCAAGCAACTCTTTAAGATTTTCTTTTTGACGCAACACAAAATCCCTGCTTTGTTCGGTGGTTTTGCCGGTGATTGAAATGATTTCTTTACGGTATTTATGCGTCAAATAACCCGCAGCAATACCCAGGCCGAACATAACAAAAGGGTGCCTGGCCAGCGTCGATATAATGCCTTTCCCGGATTGTATAATGGCTGATGCCGCCACCGCCGTAGCAACGCCTTTGACGACCAGCTCACCTTTAGACGTTTGGCTGGCGTTTAGGGGATTATGTTCAGTGCCCTGACTTACATTGTTAGAGTCGGATTCTGTAGCGTTATGATTCATTGAATACTCCCATGTTAAGTGAAATTTATTTAAGATCATTTTTATTGAATGTTATACAGATTTCATCAATAATTTTCCACCGCAATATAATAAGGAACACACTAGGAGCGTATTCATTGAAAATGATAGTCAGGCAGTTTCTTGCGGGAGTCATCGTACTCTTAACTTTTGTTTTAAGCGCGACGGCTTTTACAGAGGGCGCTGTTTTATTGCCGGATAAAAGCAATGTAGCAGCGGTACAAGCAAATGATATTGAAATCTTCGTTCGTAATGGCTGTCCGCACTGCGCCAAAGCGGAGCTATTTTTACAGAGACTTAAACGTGAGCAACCGGCTCTGAAGATAGTCAGTCACGATGTCGTTGAGGAACCTGCCGCATTGGCGCAATTACACCAACTTGCTAAAAATAATGGATTAGGTACGGTGAGAGTGCCTGCTTTTTGGGTGGGTGACCAATTGATTGTCGGTTATTCTGATGAGATAACCACGGGTCAGCTTATTCGTAACGCGTTGGCGCAAACGAAAATCCGGATAAATCAGGCCGGTTCAGGTAGTTGTGAAGCCGAGCAACCTTTGGCCTGCGAAGCGGGTGCCGGATTATCAACCCACGTTACGCCGCCTTTTTTTCTGGATTTTTTAGGTCGCAGACTGTCGCTGGATGAAATTGGTTTGCCGATTTTTACGTTGGCCATGGGTTTGCTGGACGGCTTCAATCCTTGTTCGATGTGGGTGCTGATATTGATGATCTCCCTGCTTGCACCCATGAATAACCGGTTGCGAATGTTCGCCATCGCGGGTACTTTTGTTGCGGTTGAGGGTCTGGCTTATTTTATGTTCATGGCGGCCTGGCTTAATTTGTTCTTGTTTATTGGTTTATCCCGCATTTCGGAAATAGTGATAGCCGCGATTGCTCTTTTGGCAGGATTGATTAATCTCAAAGATTTCCTGTTTTATGGCAAGGGTGTTTCACTGTCGATTCCCGATGCCGCAAAGCCGGATATTTACGCCGGAATGCGGCGAATTTTACAGGCGAAAAATCTTGCCGGCGCGCTGATTGGTGCGGTGGTGCTGGCTGTTTTAGTGCAGATGGTTGAGTTTATGTGTACCTCAGGCTTTCCTGCGTTATACACCCGAATACTGACATTAAAACAAGTAGACAGCATAAGTTATTACAGTTATTTGCTGCTTTATAATGTGGCTTATATGTTCGATGACGTTATTATTTTAGCGATAGGCATCATCACCTTAAGTCAGCGGCGGCTTCAGGAAAAGGAGGGTCGTTGGCTTAAATTAATCAGTGGACTGGTGATGGTAGGGCTGGGTATCTATTTAATCGTAGCGCCGACTTGAGGCATTTATTTTTCCACTATCATTTAAAATTAAGCCAATTTCCCGCCCGCTCTGATTAATGCTTTTTTAAGTGCGTCATCATTAGTTGCCAAAACCAAACCTTCACGCAACGCTAATTCCAGATAAGAAGCATCATAGGTTGATAGCCCAAAGCGTCGGGCTATTTGCAACGTATCGCCTAACGCCTGCTGATTAGAACGGTCATCGATTTCGATAGCCATATCATGTAATATTCCTAAAAACCCGGCACTCCTGGCCTCTTGCAATAAGCCTTTAGATTCTGCTCTAACAATAACATTTCCCACTTCAAGACCCCACACGAAAGGCACTACCGCTGTATTATCTTCTTGCGCCAACAGCTTAAGAATTCGTGCCGAATAATCAAGCGCATTCTGATTTCCATCGACAAATAACCAACGCATCACAACTGAATTATCCAAAACAAACCGCATCAATCGCGCCCTTCTTCAATTAACGCCTTAATATCAACACCCGAAATAAGAGGCTTATCCTGCATAAATTGCTGCATTCTCTGAGCGGCTTTAGCGCCCTTGTGCCTTAGTTCAGTTCCTGGTGGAACAAGATCAGCAACGTGTTCACCTCGATTGGTAATATGAAATGCCATACCAGAACGTGCTTTTCTCAATAATTCAGAAAAGTTTGTTTTAGCATCATAAGCACCAACATCACTATAAATAGCCATACCAACCCCTTAAAATAAAAAACCAAGTAGACCAGTATATAGACCAGTTAAGAAATAACAAGAGGCAATCTTACCGGAAAAGCAAGAATAGTCAGACGATGTCGGCTTCGTGTTCAAAATGTTTCCAATGTGGCTTGTTCAGGTTGTCGTCCACAAGTGATTTCTCGTTGACTGATGTTACTTCCCAAAAAATCTTAAGCGATGACATGACTGGAAAACAACAGCAAAATAATGCCAATGACCACAATCCAAAAAATAATATGTTTTACTTTTTTCATGGCGCAGACCTCCTGGCGTTAAGGGTAATGATAAAATAGGCCATTCAGATGGCGACTGACCGCCTCGATATCACTCTTGCCCCATTCAAGTCCGGAAATATGCTGCCAGCGATCTACTTCGGTTGTCAGGCTTTTCCAGTCAGTCACCATTTTCTTTTCTCGCCAGTGTATCTGCTGGGTGTGACATTGCAGGCAATGATTTTCGTAAAGCATCGCTCCCCGATAAGTATCATTCGGGAGGCCATTCCCGGCAAAAGCAGCGGTTACACTGAGTATAAAAATGTACACACACTTAAACCAATATCCAGTCATTTTAATCTCCAGTGCGGTATTAATGATTAAGGCGTAATGAAATATTGATGCCTTGGTTTTTAATTGTGGATGGCTTCCAATGTAAAGCGGGGCGATTTTAAAGAATATTATCCGCCCCGGCTTAAGTTGATAGCCAAAAATCGATATCCCTGTCTTTAAGAATCCTTTGGCAGCAGTGCTTCGGCATTACGTTTAGCCAGCGAATCAATAACGGCGCTTAATGAACCTTTAGTTTGAATTTCCTCGTTAAAGCTGGCGCGGTAGTTAGTTACCAGACTGACACCATCAATCATAATGTCGTAAACTTTCCATTCTCCCCTGCTCAACAACATCCGGTAATTGACATCAACAGATTGTTGCCCGGGTTGTATAACCTTGGTTTTTACGATGGCTTTTGTAGGTTCATTTGATATTTCAAGAGGCAATAAATTTATTGACCAGTCGTTATATTCCACAAAGGCTCTGGAGTAAGTTCTAACCAACAAGGTCTGAAATTCATGTTTAAAACGCTCCTGTTCTATTGTCGTTGCTGCTTTCCAATGCTTCCCTAAAACTAGCGGCGCGATTTTGTCGAAATCCGTATGGGGATCAATAACGCCATTAACAAATTGCGTAACTTGAGCAAAATTACTGGCAAAGGCTTTATCCTTTAGTTTTTGCTTTATTTGCTCAGAAACACTTTGTATAACTTGTTGCGGGGGTTGTAACTCCTCCGAGAACCCTTTAGGGATGGGCATTAAACCGAGAAATATTATAAATCCCGATAGTGCGTAGTGCTTAATTTGATTTTTCATAATTATCCAGTTAAACCGGTTAGCTATCAATGCTGATTATTGTATAAAATCAGGATCTTGGAATCGTAATGGTCAACACGCCATTAGCATATTCGGTTGTCATTTTGGCTGCATTAGCAGGCCCAGGCAAGATTAATGCTCTTTGAAATTGACCAACAAACCGCTCCCGATATTGGTATTTACCTTTTTTATCATCCGTTTCATCTTTTGCTTGTTCTGTTTTAATCGAAATACTTAAAATCTGACCGTCCAGTTTTACGTCCATTGATGACACGTCAGCACCGGGTACATTCACAGTTACAATATATTGATCCGGTTTTTCCTGTAAATCAACGTCAGGTGTTTTGCTTATACTGCCTAAAGGCGTATTCAAATGAAAACGCGAAAATGAATCGCCAAAAAGCTGTTCCATTTCATTTTGCATGTGTTGCATTTCTTCGTAAGGATTCCATGGTTGGTCTTTAAATAACCCGTCATCGAAACCCGGCTTGGGGAGCGTTAATCGGGGTGGCTTTGGTATTTTGGGTTGAGCATTGTCAGCCCTGTTTTCCTGTCCGCTTAACTGCTTGAGGCTGTCATTCAACTGGAAGATTATATAAGATTGTATTCCCAAAACAATAACCAGTACGGTCGCTATAACAACCATGATTTTATTTTTTATCATGTAGATTGCCTCCGTTTTATGCTTGCCTGGTTATAATAAAAAGTACCGACACTGCCTGTTTTTACCCGGGTATTAATGATCCATAATTAATACCCGGATGAAGCAAATTACCAGTAAAGTCCGGATTATGTAATCTCGATGTTTTTGCGTTTGCTTTTTTCCGTTTTGGGAATCGTAATCGTCAATATGCCGTCTTTAAAAGCGGCTTTGGCGTTGTTATCATCGACATTATCGGGCAAGGATACCGTGCGCTGAAATTCTCCTCGCGATATTTCACGGCGAAAATATTTGCCTTTTTCCTCTGCCTTTTTTTCTTCTTTGGTCGACGTTCTTATAGTGAGGGTTTGATTATTGATGGTTACATCCAGATCTTCTTTTTTAATGCCGGGCAAGGCAGCCTGAACCTCTATTTCATTATCATGATCAAGAATATCAATTTTGGGAAGCTCCCTTTCAAACCCGGGATGAAAATTGAAATCCAACAGACGCGGCCATCTTCTTGAAAGAAAATCATCAAAAAAATGGCACCCTTCATTTTCCAGTTTACAGTTTAAAAAAAGCCTCTTAAGTGTT
>JBAXXH010000132.1:0-9578 GCA_037127995.1 Methylococcaceae bacterium
CTGATTCTACCGTTGAAAATTGGGGTAAACTATTTTTAGGTGGCTCTGTAGGCTACATAAATCAAAAGCTACAGGGCAGCGCAAATGGCTCTAAAGGCCATGTTAAAAAATTGATGACGAAGATCTCCCGCATAGCTATTTTTATCAAATATATCGATAACGCTAATTTTACCGGCAGAAAAAACAACGCGGCGGCTGTCGACAGTCCCTGCAATCTGTAGCGGGCCGGAATTAACGCGGCTATGGGTTCCGCCAAGTGCTAGCGTTTGTCGGTAATAAGCTCTTGATGTATACCAAGTAGCACTTTCTGAACCGGTTTTTTGAAGTTCAAAGTTTTGAATACTGCCACCTATGCCTTTTAATCCGGATAACGGGAGTTCAGAGATCATTTCCGGTGCATAGTAAAATTCTCCACCCGTCCACGCTTTAAGGCTCAGATAGGGCGTAAGGTTGCCGTAAAGCTGTTATCTGGTTTAGGTAACAGAGAATAGGCGTTCCGTTTAACTTGCTATAAGCCGCCGGGAAGGCGGGTTGCCACTGTGAAATATAAGTTCCCTGCACATAAGCATTCCAGCGTTCATCTTGCAGGTCATGCCAATCATGATCTGACAATGCCCCCATCAGTGAAAGTTCGTCAGTATCATTTAATTCGGGATAGTTGGCATCGTCGGCTTTAGCGGTCATGCTCCAAAATACGGTATACAACAACAAGATTTTTAAAATAGTCATCCAGCTTAAATAGTCCGATCATTTTTTATGCAACTCACATTCTCTATCGGTGTGTTTGGCAAAGCCGACTGGTGTTAGGAAAATAGTGTCCAGTGTTTTTGTCTAAAACGGCAATCGCCTCTTCACAGGTAATGGTGTTTTTACTGTTATCCAGTATATAGCCAGCCAAACGTTCAATGGCTTGCCAATGAGCAGGCGAGTCGATAAATTGAAACGCCTGGTTAAAAAGCTCGATAATTATTTCTTCATGCAGGCGGGTATCCGAAATAAAGTTTTTCAAATAATCATAAACCTTTTCAAGATCACAGGTGCCGCCATAATTATGTAGGGCATCAACATTAATCAGTTTATTACTAAAACATTCATTATCACGAAGAGCGACATGCTTTGCTTCAGCGAGAGGCCCGACCAACAAATTGATCATGTCCGCTTCATAAGCAACCCGATAAGTATCCTGTTCATCCATCGAAAAATAATTCGCACTTTCTATCAACGTAACGGGCAGAGACTGAATCAGGCCGCCGCCCTCCACCATGGCGACAAAGTGATCCAACTTGACTGTTCTGCTTGCAAAAGGCGTCGCTTGGGAGCGAGTTGACTTTTTAATGGTGATTTGAAAGTCCACCAAGGGCAGGTGCTTTTGTTTATTGTAAAGATAAATGGCGGCTGCGTGACCTGCTTCATGGAAGACAATTTGCTTAATCAAAACTTGATCAGGCATCAGGCCAAGCGCATGATTTGGATAATTACGATTCATGACTGATCTCATTAACATTAAAAGTTGACAAACAAAGACCCCATCATCAAGTGGTGCATGGTGTTGTTGGTATGTGTCGCATCATCCAGATACTGATTGAGATACCCGCCTTCGACCCGGAAGTTTTTATTAAAAGTCCAGCCAAGACCGGCAAACGCCCGGTTTTGATTGAAGCCGGATTGTCCTCCTGAGCGCGTCGAATTGAGTATCACGAAAAACTCGTCCCAGGCAATAACGCTCAATCGCGGTTCAAAAGCCAACGGGTGCATGAATTTAATCATCTGCCGTGGACGTACCCTGACTTCATTGTTATTACCCGGTAAGAAATTACTTTCGATCATGGTTCTAAAGCTGAGCGTGCCAAGGCTGGTCGGCATGACATAGCGGAATGCTGGCCACACGTCTTGCTGAGCGACAGAGGGTTTGCCAACGTTTTGAGTGGGCAGATAGGTGTAACCTGCCCAAATCGTTGCGCGGTCAGTGAGCGAATAGCCCACCGCTGCGCGTGCCATGCCTTGATACCAATGACTAAAGTTATCGTCCCACCGGGATTGTCCCTCCAGCCAAACACGCGTCTTTTCCAGGCTCGGATCCACCACCTTCAGACTGCCCTCTCCCACGACCTGCGCCCAAGCACCGGCATCCTGAAGCAAATCATCCTGTACCACGGCGGCGGCCGCCGTTGCGTTTTCTGCCATACCGGCCGAGCCAATAAGCGCTGCTGTCATCCCAGCTATCTTGAGTGTTTTCTTTATCATATCGCTTCTTCCGTTTCTTATGGGTATTAGATTTTTAACAAAAAGTCAGTTTGTATTCCACGCCCTCTATTAAAAGCAACTCGTTTATGTTGCGCGTTAAGCAGGTTACTTGTTGCCTTAGAAGTATGTTTCACTCTCTTTTTGTCCATTTTCATACCATTCGGTAGCCAAGCCATTTTTTTTACCATCCCGGTAATTTACTTCACTCTCTTTCTGTCCACTGTCATACCAATTAGTAGCCAAGCCATTCCGTGTCCCCTCTTTGTAATTGGTTTCACTCTCTTTTTGCCCGTTGTCATACCACCGGGTAGCTAATTCATTTTCCTTCCCACCCAGGTAGTTTATTTCACTCTCTTTCTGCCCGTTGTCATACCACTCGGTAACTAATCCATATATGCTTCCATCCTTGTAGTTCGTTTCACTTTTTTTCTTTCCCGTTTCATACCACTGGGTAGCCAAGCCATTTTCATTGCCACCCTGGTAATTCGTTTCATTCTTTTTCTGCCCGTTTTCATACCACCGGGTGACCAAGCCATCTTCTTTTCCATCTTTGTGGCTTGTTTCCCCCTCTTTTTGCCCATTTTCATACCAGTCGATGGTTAAACCGTTTTTCTTCCCGTCCTGGTAATTGACTACGGTCTTTTTTTGCCCGTTCAAATAATATATTTCATATTGACCTGTAAACGGTGTATCCGTATTTGGCAAATAAATAATGTCATTTCTTATTTGAATGACATGAGTAATTTTTTCTTTCAAGCCTATTTTTTCAAAAAAATCATTGCGATTGCATCCCGAAATTAAAAAAACTATTACCAATAAACCTAGTGTTTTTTTCATATTTCCTGCCTTGAGTAAACTGTATTGATAGTCCATGTTGTGCTAATAATATTTGTTGCCGTATAACTGAATGAGTTAATTGAGTCTTGAAAATAATCATCATTTAACACGATTGTTCAAATAAGCCATCTAATGGGGGGCTTTTTGTTACACCACTCGGTAGATGAATTTACAAGAAGCTAAAAGGTAATTAAATTTTTAGATAAATCGACCGATATAATCAGCAGCAATCTTAATCACTATGGGTGGTATCACTGGTGAATACTTATCGTGCAATAAACGCGGCTTCCATATAATGGGATCGCCCGATTTAATATATACAGGCGGTATTTTGTGCACCGTCATTACGATGGATGGATAAGCATAATAGGGAGAGTGTTCATGGGAATCATAATACCCCAAACCAATCCCTAAACCAGTTTTGTGATGGCGACCATGTCTTGCTATTTTGTTGATATTTTTTTTCATATTATTTCTCTCAGTTAAAATTAAATTAACATCTTAATAATACCTTAGCCATTTTTGTGCCATAAATTAATAACATAAACAACATGATTATTATTAAACACTTATAGAGGAATATGAAAGGTTTAAAACGAAAAGTGGAGGTGTTAACGGTTCAAATAACCCACTTAATAGTGGTTCTTTCAACTGATCCAGTAATGGCCATTAATATTGTCTGCCCTTCCAATACTTCATATCTTCGTTAGAAGATCCTATGATAGATGTATTTCCACCGCGTATTCATTCATTGGCAAGCAGAGGACGATGCCTTGATTGAAAAGTTTAACTATCAAGCCACTAAAGAAGCGCTAAAACGGGCTATCGCGGATTCACCAACAGCGGCAGAGGTGGTTGCTGAAAAGACAACCGCAATACACCCCTTTGCGGTTAATAGCCAAGCTCAAGATTAAGCTATCCCCGTTACATTTGAACCGTATACAGCACGCCTTTTATTTTATGAGGACTTAAATTATGAGCGATTTATCTAAAGACATTTTAATTGCAATGCTATTTCTAACAGGATTAGTTGGCTTTATTTCAGGTGAATTTATTGTCTCATCAACGTTGTTTGCAACAGCATTCGTTGTCGGCATTAGCAGTCGTTGCTTGCAATAGGCGATGGATTTTGTGAAGCTCATAACACACTTTAGTCGCTACTGAGCTTCTGGCTGCGTCCTTTAAATTGGCGAGTATTGGAACCCTCTTATTAATCCTTTAGAAGATTTGCTGGCGAAACAGAGTTCCTGGAGCCAATGGGTTTCATCCATTTTTTGTACTGAAATCAGGTGAAATCCCTTTTCTGCTGTGCCGAAAAATGCTGTGTATCTGATTGACTTTATTCACCTTAGCAACAGACAGAATTTATAGGTTGGTTAATCCAATTTTTTGCGTAGTTTCCACCACTAAACACCCTAAAAAAATGATCACTAAAGCATCTATAGTACTTGGCTTAATCACCACCCTATTAACTGGTTGCAATCAAGCAGAACCCGAAAAGCATGAAGAAATGCCTAAACTGGAGGCAACCACACCGCTCCGTGAAGACGCTTTTGTCACGAAAGAATATGTCTGTCAGATTCATGCCATTAGACATATCGAAGTCCGGGCATTGGAAAAGGGGTATTTGCAGAATATCTTCGTAGATGAAGGGCAACTGGTGAGTAAGGGGCAGCCCATGTTCAAAATCATGCCCAACCTCTATCAGGCAGAACTTCTAAAAGAGCAAGCCGAAGCCAGTACCATGAATATCGAATACCTTAATACTAAAGGGTTGGCTGATCAAAAAATCGTATCGCCCAATGAATTGGCTTTGGCAAAAGCAAAATTAGACAAGGCTAATGCCGAAGTGAAAATGGCAGAAACCCACTTGGGCTTTACCGACATTAATGCGCCTTTTGATGGCATTATGGATCATTTGGCGGCTAGAAACGGAAGTCTTCTGGACGAAGGTTCTTTATTAACCACACTGTCTGACATCAGCAAATTATGGGTCTATTTCAACGTCCCGGAAGCCGAATATCTGGATTATAAGATGCACAGTTCTGGGGATGACCGTACCAAGAAGGTACATCTAAAGATGGCAAATGGCCAGATTTTCAATCAAACCGGTGTCATTGAAACCATTGAGGCTGATTTTGATAATACCGCCGGAAATATCGAATTTCGCGCCACCTTCGCCAATCCTGACAAACTGCTCAGGCATGGCGAGACGGGCACTATTTTAATGGTCAAACCTTACCATAACGCGTTGCTCATCCCCCAAAAAGCGACCTTTCAAGTCATGGATAAAAACTATGTTTACGTCATTAACAAAGAAGACAAACTGGAGCAAAGGCTGATCAATATTGAAGCCGAGTTACCGCATCTATTTATTGTTAAAGATGGCTTGAAGGACGATGACAAGATCTTGCTCGAAGGCTTGCGCAAAGTGCATGCCGGAGAAGAGGTAAAAATCGATTTAAAGTCGCCCGAAAAGGTTCGCTCAGAATTGGATTTATATACAGAGTAACCTTTTAATCAGAGATTAATTATGTTTAATATTTTTATCAAAAGACCCGTCATGGCGATCGTGTTGTCGCTGTTGTTTCTGTTTATGGGTCTGTTGGCGATTCGATCATTGCCTATTGCCCAGTTTCCGGATATTGCACCGCCCCGTGTGACTATTTCATTATCATTTCCTGGCGCGAGTGCCGATGTACTGGTGCAATCCTCCCTGATTACCATCGAACGCGCCATCAACGGTGTTCCAGGCATGAAATACCTCATATCGGATGCGACCAGCGCCGGTGAATCGACCATTCAAGTGCTGTTCGATCTAAGCGTTGATCCTAACATTGCCATGGTTAACGTAAAGACGCGTCTTGATACGGTTATGAGTCGGCTGCCCAAGCTGGTGCAATTGGAAGGGGTAATCGTCGAACGGGTGCAGCCGAGCATGCTTATGTATGTCAACCTTTACAGCAAAGACAAAAACGCTGACGAGAAATTTTTATTTAATTATGCGAACGTCAATGTGATACCGGAAATCCAGCGTATCTTTGGTATTGCCCAAGCCAAAATATTGGGCAGTCGCCAATATGCAATGCGGATTTGGCTAAATCCGGATCGAATGAGGGCGTATAAAGTATCGACTGAAGAAGTGATGGATGCCATCGAGAACCAAAGCATTATCGGTCGGCCCGGTCGTATAGGGCAAAGTACGGGCATGGCCGCTCAGTTCAAAGAGTATGTACTGACCTATCAAGGCCGGTTTAACAAGCCGGAACAATATGAAGACATTATCATACGAGCCAACTCGGAAGGCGAGATTATACACCTTAAAGACATCGCCAAAGTCGATCTAAACAGTGAGTTTTATAATATTTACTCCGATAAAGATGGCTTCCCTTCTGCGTCCATCGTGCTTAAGCAAAACTACGGCAGTAATGCCAGCAAGGTCATTGAGGACGTAAAGGAAAAACTAAAAGAGTTGAAAGCATCCTTTCCAGAGGGCATGGACTACGAAATCAATTACGATGTGTCCAGATTCGTTGATGCTTCCATTGAAAAAGTCCTGCACACCTTAATGGAGGCTTTCATCTTGGTTTCCTTGGTGGTATTTATTTTTTTGGGGGACTGGCGTTCAACCTTGATCCCGATCCTCGCAGTACCGGTTTCACTAATCGGGTCATTCGCCGTTATGCAGGCGTTCGGGCTCTCCATCAACCTCATTACCCTGTTTGCCTTGGTACTGGCCATCGGTATTGTGGTCGATGATGCGATTGTCGTGGTCGAAGCGGTACATGCGAAAATGGAGGCTGAAAATGTTTCCCCTTATGTCGCTTCGAAAAAAGTATTGGGGGAAATTGGTGGTGCTATTGTGGCGATAACCTTGGTAATGGTGTCAGTGTTTATCCCTATTGCTTTTATGTCAGGACCGGTTGGCGTATTTTATCGGCAGTTCTCGATAGCCATGGCGTCGTCGATCATCATTTCAGCGATCGTCGCTTTATCGCTGGCTCCTGTTCTGTGCGCCATGATACTTAAAAATACCCATGGCCAACCGAAACGGAAAACACCCATCAGTCTTTTCATTGATGCATTCAACTCCGTTTTTGAAAAGGTAACGGGGCGATACGTTAAATTTCTTAATGTCGTCATCACGAGGCGGCTGCTAACGTTATTGATTTTGGGCGGATTTTGCTTTGGTATTTATACGGTCAGTCTAACCTTGCCTTCCGGTTTTATTCCTGGCGAAGACCAAGGCATGATTTATGCCATTATCCAAACACCCCCCGGCTCAACCATCGAGGTGACCAACAAAGTGGCACGGGAACTGGAAGGTATAGCCAGCAAAATTGATGGCGTGCAATCCGTTTCTTCTTTGGCCGGCTATGAAGTACTCACAGAAGGACGCGGTTCCAACGCCGGTACGTGTATTATCAACCTGAAAGACTGGTCTCAGCGTAAACATTCTGTCCAGGATGTTATCCGGGAATTGGAGGAAAAAACTCATGACTTTGGTGCGATCATTGAGTTTTTTGAACCGCCGGCGGTTCCAGGTTACGGCGCAGCTTCCGGCTTGGCGTTGCGATTATTGGATAAGACTTCAGACACGGACTACCAGGCCTTTGACAAGCTAAACCAGACCTTCATGGAGGCGCTGCGCAAGCGTAAGGAGTTAACCGGATTATTTACCTTTTATGCGGCCAATTACCCGCAATATGAACTGGTCATCGACAATAAACTGGCCATGCAAAAAGGAGTTTCCATCAATAAAGCCATGGATAACTTGGACATCATGATCGGCAGCACCTACGAACAGGGCTTTATTCGCTTCAATAACTTTTTTAAGGTTTATACCCAAGCCCTACCCGAGTTCCGGCGCTTTCCTACGGATGTATTGAACTACTACGTAAAAAATGAAAGTGGCGAGATGGTGCCTTACTCCGCCTTCATGACCATGAAGAAAAAGCTGGGCCCCAACGAGATCACGCGTTACAACCTCTACAATTCTGCCACTATCCGTGCCGTGCCGGCAACCGGCTATACCAGTGGCGCTGCCATTAAGGCAGTTCAAGAAGTCGCTGCGGCAACGTTGCCACGCGGTTTTGACATTGCCTGGGAAGGCTTGTCCTTTGACGAAGCGGCTCGAGGCAATGAAGCAGCGGCGATCTTCGCGGTTGTTATCATTTTTGTATACTTGGTGTTGGCCGCACAGTACGAAAGCTTTATCTTGCCGTTGGCCGTGTTATTTTCACTGCCTCCCGGTATTTTCGGTGCTTTCTTCCTGCTGAAAGTATTGGGTCTTGCCAACGATGTCTATGCGCAATTGGGGCTGGTCATGTTAATTGGCTTGTTGGGCAAAAACGCGGTATTGATTATCGAATTTGCGGTTCAGAAGCAAACCCAAGGCATGTCCGTTAAAGAGGCAGCGATTGAGGGCGCAAAAGCGCGTTTTCGTCCGATCTTGATGACCTCCTTTGCTTTTATAGCCGGGTTAATACCCTTGGCGATAGCAACGGGGGCAGGGGCTGTCGGTAACAGAACGATTGGCTCCTCCTCCTTGGTCGGGATGCTTTTCGGTACCGTGTTTGGTGTCATTCTTATTCCAGGACTTTATTACATATTTGCCAAAATGATAGAAGGAAAATCCTTGGTTAAAAACGAAGAACTTGATCCTTTAACAGAAACTTATCACTATGGTTTGGGCGATGAAAGCGATTATGATTAAAATTTCTCATATTATGGTGTTAGGCGTCGCGGGGCTGATGTTGCAGGCCTGCGGCATTCCGGCAATGACCAGCAAAAAGGCTGATTCGCATCTTCCTGACCGCTTTAATCAGGAGCTCTCACAAAAGACCAATACGGCCACTGTGAAATGGAAGGATTTTTTCGAAGATCCGAACTTATTAAGCTTGATAGACACGGCGGTTGCCAACAACAAAGAAGTTAATATGATGATGCAGCGTATTAGCGTTGCGCAAAACGAGATTCAAGCACGTAAAGGTGCGTATTTGCCATTTGTTAATTTTAGTGCGGGCGCAGGTGGCGAGAAAACCGCTATGTATACCCGAAATGGTGCTGTTGAAAACAGTCTACCATTACCCAATGGCCAGGCATTTCCTACCTTTGTGGGCGATTATCAATTTGGGCTGTTTTCGACCTGGGAGATTGATGTTTGGAAAAAGTTGAGAAATTCTGCGCAGGTGGCTGTGCTGGAGTATATGGCCTCAAGTGAAGGTAAAAACTTTTTAGTGACTAATCTGGTTGCTGAAGTTGCACAGGCGTACTATGAGCTGAATGCCTTGGACAATCAGCTTGAGAATTTAAATCAGAATATTAGTATTCAGCAAAATGGTTTGGAGATGGCCAAGCAACTGCTGCTGTTTGCAAGAACCACGACACTTGCGGTCAAACGTTACGAAGCGGAAGTGGCAAAAAATCAAAGCAAAAAGTTTGGTAACTACTCAGCGTAATTTTTTTCAAAAAATAAAAAATAATACTTGACACGT
>JBAXXH010000133.1:0-9570 GCA_037127995.1 Methylococcaceae bacterium
TGCGCGTCAATGACACTGAAACTGAAACAGGTGCGCCAGGTGTTGATATTTATAATCTGACTAAATATACTCGATCAAACCAAAATACTTGTATTAATCAAAAGCCTTTGGTGAAGCCTGGAGATATAGTTAATGCCGGCGATATTATGGCTGATGGCCCTTCCACTGATATGGGCGAGTTGGCGTTGGGGCAAAATATGTTGGTCGCGTTTATGCCATGGAACGGCTATAACTTCGAAGATTCTATTTTAGTATCCGAGCGTGTTGTTAAAGAAGATCGATTTACTACGATTCACATCGAAGAGAAAACTTGCGTTGCGCGGGATACCAAGCATAGTCCGGAAGAAATTACTGCCGATATTCCCAATGTCAGCGAAGAGGCTTTGTCCAAACTTGATGCGTCCGGAATTGTATACGTTGGCGCAGAAGTTAAGGGTGGTGATATCCTGGTAGGTAAAGTCACTCCAAAAGGTGAGACCCAGCTAACCTCGGAAGAAAAACTGCTGCGTGCAATTTTTGGGGAAAAAGCAGCTGACGTAAAAGACACTTCGCTGCGTGTGCCTGGCAGCATTGAAGGAACAGTTATTGATGTGCAAGTATTTACCCGTGACGGTGTAAAAAAGGACAAGCGTGCACTTGATATTGAGCAGGAAGAAATCAAGCGTTACAGAAAAGACCTTGATGATCAGCTTAAAATTCTCGAAGAAGATATTTTCGCTCGTGTTGCCAGAATGCTGATGGGCAAAATAGCTCAATCAGGCCCAGGCGGACACAAGGCGGGTACGCAAGTAACACAAGATTATCTGAATGGTTTAAGACATTCAGAGTGGTTAAAAATAAAAATGAAAGATGAAGATATTAATCTTCAGTTGGAAACTGTTGTTGCCCAAGTTGAGCAGCAAAGAAAAGATTTTGATGAAAAATTTGAAGTTAAACGAAAAAAAATAACCATGGGCGATGACTTGGCTCCGGGCGTGCTGAAAATGGTCAAGGTTTATTTGGCGGTCAAAAGACGCATACAGCCAGGCGATAAAATGGCGGGTCGTCACGGAAATAAAGGGGTTATTTCCATGATCAGGCCTATTGAAGATATGCCATACACAGCCGACGGCAACCCCGTGGATATTGTTTTAAATCCGTTGGGTGTGCCTTCCCGGATGAATGTAGGACAGGTTCTTGAAACACATTTAGGATGGGCTGCAAAAGGTTTGGGCATCAAGATAGGTAAAATGCTTGAAGCCAAATATGATGCAGAGAAAGCAAAAGTTACTGCTATTAGAGAATATCTCGATAAAATCTACAACTGTAGTGGTCGTAAAGAAGATCTGAATTCATTTTCAGATAATGAGATTCTTGAAATGGCGGCTAATCTTGTGGCGGGCGTACCTATGGCAACACCGGTATTTGATGGCGCGAGCGAAGATGAAATTCGAACTATGTTAAAATTGGCTGACTTGCCTGAGCATGGTCAAATTACACTTTATGATGGTTTGACAGGTGAACCATTCGAGCGGGAAGTAACTGTTGGTTATATGTACATGTTGAAGTTGAATCATTTGGTTGATGATAAAATGCATGCACGTTCAACAGGTCCTTACAGTCTTGTTACTCAGCAACCATTGGGCGGAAAAGCACAGTTCGGAGGTCAGCGTTTTGGTGAAATGGAAGTCTGGGCTTTGGAAGCTTATGGAGCAGCCTATACCTTGCAGGAGATGCTCACTGTTAAATCGGATGATGTCACTGGTAGAACGCGTATGTATAAAAACATCGTCGACGGTGATCATAAAATGGAAGCGGGTATGCCCGAATCGTTTAATGTTTTAATAAAAGAAATCCGGTCGTTGGCAGTTAATATAGAATTACAGCGGGAATAGAATCCCGAATAGAGATGCTGTAATGCAGTATCTCTATTTTTGTTTTATATAGGGAACATAGAGCTTTAATAATACGTTATGTGACTTTAACCGCTTATAGCACCTAATTAAGTGACCAATTGAAATGGCCGTTTAATTTAGAAAAATGCCGATATTTGCACTGTAGAGACGCGCTCATCGCGTCTAAGCCTGTTCTGGACTACACCAGAAACTACTTAAAGAGGACAAGCTCTTGAAAGATTTAATGAATTTCTTAAAGCGTCAAGGTCGTGCTGATGATTTCGACGGGATCAGTATTGGCTTAGCTTCACCTGACATGATCCGTTCCTGGTCTTATGGCGAGGTAAAAAAACCTGAAACAATTAACTACCGTACATTTAAACCTGAGCGTGATGGTTTGTTTTGCGCCAAAATTTTTGGCCCTGTTAGTGATTATGAATGCCTTTGCGGTAAATATAAACGACTGAAGCATCGTGGCGTCATTTGTGAAAAATGCGGCGTAGAAGTCACTTTGTCAAAAGTTCGCCGCGAGAGAATGGGGCATATTGATTTAGCGAGCCCTGTTGCACATATTTGGTTTTTAAAATCATTACCCTCGAGAATAGCGCTGTTGTTAGATATGACGCTGCGCGAAATCGAACGTGTCTTATATTTTGAATCTTTTGTCATACTTGATCCAGGTATGACACCTTTGGAAAAAGGTCAGTTACTGACTGATGATGAGTATCTTGATGCTGTAGAGTTACATGGCGATGATTTTGTTGCCAAAATGGGAGCAGAAGCAATCTATGATTTACTTAAAGCTATTGACTTAAAGGAACAAGTCGAAACGTTACGTGAAGAAATAAATTCAACTAATTCTGAAACCAAGATCAAGAAGTACTCAAAGCGACTTAAGGTCATGGATGCGTTAATGAGTTCAAAGAATCGTCCTGAGTGGATGATCCTAAAAGTGCTTCCGGTATTGCCACCTGAGTTGCGCCCATTGGTGCCTTTGGATGGAGGCCGTTTTGCTACCTCTGACTTGAATGATTTATATCGCAGGGTTATCAACAGAAACAACCGGTTGAACCGATTGCTGGACTTAAATGCTCCCGACATTATTGTTCGTAATGAAAAGCGCATGTTACAGGAATCAGTTGATGCGTTGCTGGATAACGGTCGTCGTGGAAGAGCGATTACCGGAACTAACAGGCGCCCACTGAAGTCGCTAGCCGATATGATTAAAGGTAAGCAAGGGCGCTTTAGGCAAAATTTGTTAGGTAAGCGTGTTGATTATTCAGGTCGTTCAGTTATTGTTGTGGGTCCTACGTTAAGACTTCATCAATGCGGATTGCCGAAAAAAATGGCGCTGGAGCTATTTAAACCCTTTATATTCAGTAAATTACAATTTCGTGGTCTTGCTACAACCATTAAAGCTGCAAAGAAAATGGTTGAAAGAGAAGGTCCTGAAGTGTGGGATATACTCGAAGAAGTTATTCGCGAGCACCCGATTTTATTAAATCGTGCGCCTACGTTACATAGATTGGGTATTCAGGCGTTTGAACCTACCTTGATTGAAGGTAAGGCGATTCAACTGCATCCATTGGTTTGTAGCGCGTTTAATGCGGATTTTGACGGCGATCAGATGGCGGTGCACATTCCACTATCGATAGAAGCGCAGCTAGAGGCCAGAACATTGATGATGGCCACTAATAATATTTTGTCACCTGCGAATGGTGAGCCGGTTATTAATCCGTCCCAAGACGTGGTATTAGGTCTTTACTACATCAGTCGTGAAAAAATAAATGCCAAAGGTGATGGTAATATATTTGTCAGTGTTGGCGAGATTCACAAAGCGTTAATGGCGAAATCAGTTGAATTACAATCAAAAATTCAATTACGGATCACCGAAAAAGTAGTCAATGAGAATGGCGAGACTGAAGATAAGACATACAGGGTAGAAACGACTGTAGGTCGTGCGTTAATCTGGGAAGTTGTTCCTGATCGTATGCCTTATGATCTGGTGAACTGTGATATGACAAAAAAGAATATATCACGGTTAATTAATTACAGTTATCGCCACTTGGGCAACAAAGATACGGTCGTGTTGGCAGACCAGTTAATGTATTTGGGATTCAGGTACGCAACCATTTCTGGCGTATCGTTTGGTATCGAAGATATGGCGATACCCGCTAAAAAAAGCGACATCATAAAAGCGGCTGATATGGAGGTGAACGAAATTCAAAGTCAATACGCCTCTGGTTTGGTTACTGATGGTGAGCGCTATAACAAGGTTGTTGATATTTGGTCTCATGCCAATGATCAAGTTGCCAAAGTCATGATGGATGGACTGGGTGAAGAATCAGTTGTTGACGCAGACGGCAACGTAGTAAAACAAAAATCATTCAATTCAATTTTTATGATGGCTGAATCAGGTGCCCGAGGATCGGCGGCACAGATTCGTCAGTTAGCAGGCATGCGTGGCTTGATGGCAAAACCTGACGGTTCTATTATTGAAACGCCTATCACTGCCAACTTTCGAGAGGGTTTAGATGTATTACAATACTTTATCTCTACTCATGGAGCACGTAAAGGTCTGGCGGATACGGCACTAAAAACAGCTAACTCAGGCTATTTGACACGACGATTAGTGGATGTGGCACAGGATCTGGTTATTACCGGTAATGATTGCGGTACTTCAAACGGACTGATTATGACCCCCATTATTGAGGGTGGTGATGTGGTAGAACCGTTATCTGAGCGCGTATTGGGTCGAGTCGCCGTTAATGACATACTGGATGCAGCAGGAGAGAACATAATAGTGCCTGCCAAAACTTTGTTGGATGAGCATTGGGTTGCCATTTTGGAAGAGCACGGTATTGATCAAGTTATAGTTCGTTCAATTATAACTTGTGAGAACAGACACGGTGTTTGCGCTGCTTGTTACGGTCGTGATTTAGGTAGAGGTCATCTTGTAAATATTGGTGAGGCGGTGGGCGTTATTGCCGCGCAATCAATTGGCGAGCCAGGCACTCAGTTGACCATGCGAACCTTCCATATTGGTGGAGCTGCATCCAGATCAGTTGCAATAAGTAACGTACAGGTCAAGTCCTCTGGTACAGTGCGCCTAAATAATCTGAAGTCAGTAATAAACCGCGAAGGTAAGCTGGTTGCTGTTTCAAGATCAGGTGAAGTTGGTGTGGTAGATGATTATGGTCGCGAAAGGGAGAGATATAAAATTCCTTATGGCGCGGTTCTCTCAGTTCAGGAAGGGTCAAGGATTAATGCAGGAGACATTATTGTTACTTGGGATCCATTTACTCATCCAGTTATTACTGAAGTAGAGGGTATTGTTGAGCTCAAAGATTTTATTGATGGTGTTACTGTACAAAAACAATCTGATGAAGTGACTGGTTTAAGTTCGCTGGTAGTTACTGATCCAAAGCAACGTGGTTCCGCAGGTAAAGAATTACGGCCTATGGTTAAATTGTCGGATAATGAAGGCAATACAATTTATTTGCCAGGTACCGAAATCCCTGCACAGTATTTCTTGCCGGCAGGTGCTATTGCAGGTATTAAAGATGGTGGAGAGGTTAAGGTGGGTGACGTGTTGGCCAGGATTCCACAAGAATCCAGTAAAACCAGAGATATTACCGGTGGTTTGCCGCGTGTTGCAGATTTATTCGAGGCACGTAAAACAAAAGACCCTGCCATTCTTGCAGAGACCAGCGGCACTATATCATTTGGAAAAGAAACCAAAGGCAAGCAGCGAGTCATTATTACTGATGCGGTTGGAGAGCAAATTGAAACCCTGATACCAAAATGGCGTCATATCACCGTATTTGAAGGTGAGTACGTAGAAAAAGGTGAGACCATTGCTGAAGGTGAATTAACGCCTCATGATATTCTCAGATTGAGAGGTATTGAGGAATTGGCCAACTACTTGGTCAAGGAAATTCAAGATGTTTATCGTTTACAGGGTGTAAAAATCAATGACAAGCACATTGAGGCAATTATTCGTCAAATGCTTAGAAAAGTTGAGATTACGGCTTCTGGCGATACAGATTTCGTAAAAGGTGAGCAGGTTGAACGTGCAGCAATGAGGGTTGAAAATGACAAAATGGAAAGTGAAGGAAAAATTCCTGCCAGTTATGAGTCAATATTGTTAGGTATCACTAAAGCATCGTTGGCAACCGAATCATTTATATCTGCGGCTTCTTTTCAAGAAACAACGCGTGTATTGACTGACGCAGCTGTGCGTGGGTTAAGTGATGGGTTGCAAGGGTTAAAAGAAAACGTTATTGTGGGACGATTAATTCCTGCAGGGACGGGTTTGGCTTACCATGAAAACAGAAAAAACAGGTTTGCCCAGCATCAGGCGGTTGAGAGTGAGGTCTCGGTTGCAGTTGATGCAGGAGACGTAGAAGAAGCACTTAAGCAAGCGTTAAATGTATAAATAGGTTCTAAATATATTTTAGAAAAAATGGACTTGACCTGGTGAGTAATAACAAGTATTATGTTCTGCTCACATAAGCCAACGTGCTTAGGTCAGGTCGAAAAAAGCTAACCATTAGTAAATAATGATTTCAAGAATGGTTAATTTATTATCTGACAGTTAAATTGTATATCGGAGTAAACAAATTTATGGCCACGATCAACCAATTAGTTCGAAAGCCACGCGCTAAAAAAGTAGAAAAAAGCAATGTTCCTGCATTGGAGGCATGTCCTCAACGTAGAGGTGTGTGTACACGTGTTTATACCACAACTCCTAAAAAGCCAAACTCGGCGCTGCGTAAAGTGGCAAGGGTAAGGTTGACTAACGGCGCTGAAGTGAGTAGTTACATTGGTGGTGAAGGTCATAATCTACAAGAGCATTCCGTGGTATTAATCAGGGGTGGTCGTGTTAAGGATCTGCCGGGTGTAAGGTATCACGTCGTGCGTGGCAGTTTGGATGCCTCGGGTGTAAACAATAGAAAGTGTGGTCGCTCCAAATATGGAACTAAACGACCTAAAAGCTAAAAGTGAGTTGGTGAGAAATGTCTAGAAGAAGAGTCGCTACAAAAAGAGAAATTATTCCGGATCCAAGGTTTGGTAGCATCATGCTAACCAAGTTTATGAATATGATCATGGAAAGTGGCAAAAAATCTATTGCGGAAGGTATCGTCTATGGTGCTTTGGATGTCATAGAAAGCAAAGGTCATAGTGAGCCGTTAGAGGTTTTGTCAAAAGCACTTGAAAATGTTCAGCCTCGGGTTGAAGTTAAGTCTCGTCGCGTTGGTGGAGCAACCTATCAGGTTCCGGTTGAGGTTCGGCCTTCCCGTCGTATGGCTTTGGCTATGCGTTGGTTGATTGACGCTTCGCGCAAAAGAAACGAAAGAAATATGTCTTCCAAGTTGGCTGGTGAGTTGATGGATGCTTTTGAAAGTAGAGGTTCAGCTGCCAAGAAACGGGAAGATACGCATAGAATGGCTGAGGCAAACAAGGCTTTCTCTCATTATCGTTGGTAGTCAGCGAAATAAATTGTAGGCTGTGTAGTCATTGTGCGTAAAACCCCAATCGATCGTTATCGTAATGTCGGCATTATGGCTCACATTGATGCTGGCAAGACAACAACGACTGAACGCATTTTGTACTATACAGGTGTGTCTCACAAAATAGGTGAGGTGCATGACGGCGCGGCGACCATGGACTGGATGGCTCAAGAGCAGGAGCGGGGTATCACGATAACTTCGGCAGCCACCACCTGTTTTTGGAGTGGAATGGAAAAGCAATTTCCACAGCATCGTATTAATATTATTGATACACCAGGGCATGTTGACTTCACTATTGAGGTAGAACGTTCGCTTCGTGTTCTTGATGGAGCCTGTGCGGTTTTTTGTGCTGTAGGTGGGGTGGAGCCGCAGTCTGAAACTGTTTGGCGACAGGCTGACAAATACCATGTTCCTAGATTGGCTTTTGTTAATAAGATGGATCGCTCTGGTGCGGATTTCTTGCGAGTCATAGAGCAGATAACCTCGCGCTTGGGAAGTCACGCAGTTCCAATGCAATTGCCGATAGGCGCTGAAGATCAATTTTGTGGTGTTGTTGATTTGATCAAGATGAAAGCTCTCTATTGGAATGATGCTAATTTAGGAATGACTTTCGAAGAGAAAGAAATTCCTGTTGATATGCAAAATCTCTGCGAAAAGTGGAGAGAGAGTATGATTGAAGCAGCTGCTGAAGCCAAAGATGAGTTGATGGATAAATACCTTCTGGAAGGGTATTTGACCAATGAAGAAATAAAAAAAGGCATTCGTGCTCAAACGATAGCTAATAAAGTTGTTCCAACATTTTGTGGGTCTGCTTTTAAAAATAAAGGTGTTCAGGCGATGCTGGATGCAATTATTGAATACATGCCTGCGCCGACTGATGTTGAAGCTATAAAAGGCTTGCTTGAGGATGAATTGACAGAGGGGCATAGATCTGCTGCTGATGATGAGCCATTTTCTGCTTTAGCCTTTAAAATTGCAGTTGACCCTTTTGTTGGGACGTTAACTTTTTTCAGAGTATATTCTGGGGTTCTGAGTTGTGGAGATACCATCTATAATTCGGTCAAAAAGAAAAAAGAGCGTATTGGTCGCATAGTTCAGATGCATGCCAATAGTCGCGAAGAGGTTAAGGTTGTCTGTGCAGGGGATATAGCAGCAGCAATAGGGTTGAAAGACGTTACAACTGGGGACACTTTGTGTGACCTTAAGTCAATTATTGTTCTTGAGCGTATGCAGTTCCCTGATCCTGTGATTTCGGTTGCAGTAGAGCCAAAGACAAAGGCAGATCAGGATAAAATGGGATTGGCATTAAGCAGGTTAGCGCAAGAAGATCCGTCCTTTCGAGTGCATACTGATGAAGAGTCGGGGCAGGTGATAATATCCGGGATGGGTGAGCTTCATCTTGAAATTATCGTTGATCGAATGAAAAGGGAATTTAACGTGGATGCTAATGTTGGTGCTCCACAAGTAGCGTATAGGGAAACAATTCGCAAGTCGGTGGAGCAGGAAGGTAAGTTCATAAGGCAATCGGGGGGTCGTGGTCAGTATGGTCACGTATGGTTACGAATTGAGCCGCAAGAAATTGGGGCGGGTTATGAATTTGTAAACGAAATTGTTGGTGGTGTTGTTCCTAAGGAATATATACCTGCAGTTGATAAGGGTGTGCAAGAGCAGCTAAAGTGTGGTGTTCTTGCTGGTTATCCTATGTTAGATGTAAAGGTTTCTATATTTGATGGTTCTTATCATGATGTAGATTCAAATGAACTGGCTTTTAAGATTGCCGGCTCTATGTGTTTCAGGGAGGGTGCAAGAAAAGCAAATCCTGTTCTATTGGAGCCTATAATGAAAGTCGAGATATCTACTCCAGAAGAATATATGGGGGATGTTGTTGGCGATATAAATAGGCGTCGTGGCATAATTCAGGGTATGGAAGATATGCCGTCAGGTAAGACAGTTAGCTGCGAAGTACCGTTGTCGGAAATGTTTGGTTATGCAACTGATTTGCGTTCGGCAACACAGGGGCGAGCTACATACAGTATGCAGTTTGAAAAATACAATGAAACACCTGCAAATATAGCAGAAGCGATCATTAATAAATCTTCATAAAATTGAATAATATAAAGGTATTAACTCATGGCCAAAGAAAAATTTTCACGAAGTAAGCCTCACGTAAACGTAGGCACAAT
>JBAXXH010000134.1:0-9524 GCA_037127995.1 Methylococcaceae bacterium
GTAAAAAAACTCACTGACCAGCATGTGCTGATGGGCAATGCCCTAAACCGTTCGCCGGCTCCATATCGGGTGCTTGATATCCGCCTCAGCAAACGCTGACGGTGTCCATAACGACGGGTTAATCAAGGTAATATCCATCGCGATACGTTCCAGCTTGGGATAAGAAAAGATGATCTCACCCAACGGGCGATTACCTAACCTTGATAAATTGCTTTTAGCAGTTTTGACAGTCGCTGCCGGAATGATGGTTCTCCGCAGAATCAACGGCTTGTCGCTGGCATGAAGTAACTTCCGTCCATTCCGGGTTGTCACCATCAATTAACCTGGAAAAATCATTTGATCCACGAAAAACACAAAAAGCACGAAAATTTTCAAAAAGATACAATAAGTAGCCCGTCACCTAAAGGGTGAGAGGCTTTGAAATATAACATACTGATTACTTTCGTGTCTTTCGTGCTTTTCGTGGACTAACTGCGGTTTTTAGGATTAATTCTATACCGGACTTCATACTACTTAACCTCGCGTTTATTGACTTTTCTAAAACTGATCACTCGAATGCCTCCGACGATTTCCACAAATACCAGGGCAGACGGGCGATAATTATTGTAAAGACAATATTAAACCAATCTATTGTGTGCAACCGTTACAGCGTATGGATCAGGCAGCACCGTCATACCGGCAGGAATGCCGGTATCCAGCACCTACGAACTGGTTATGGCTGAATTTCCAAGGCGTATGGAGAATCGTGTGAATGTGTAATGGATGGCAGGCGAACGTCAGAGAGTGTAAAATTTTTCCGCTAAAATTGGAAAAACGCACCAAAAATGTCACCTTTAATTACACTTTTGGTTCGCACAGCTAGGTAATTAAAATTTTATCATCAATAACCTATTGATAATTATATTCTTTTAAATTGGCCTTATTTTTGCTAATAATCTTGCGGTACCTTTTTTAGAGACCAATTGCGTGCTTCTTTGTATTTTGACAGGAGTCGCTAATGTCTAAGTTTTATAAGTTTAAACGGGTGATTATTATGTCTACTTTAAATAAAGTTTTTGGTGTTGCCTTAATGGTTATTGCTTTCTCGGGAAGTAGTAATGCCGCCTTAACTACGGTCGATAATCTTGACGTTTCATTTACCTATGATGACTCACTGGTTGGACTTTTTGGTAAATCTATAAGCAAACTTGCCTTAACAGAATTGGGCGATTATACCAAAGAAGGCCCAACGGCCGATGTAATCGCTAAAGGAACGTTAGCAACGAACGCTTTGACTAATGGCATGGTATCTATCACCAAATTTAAAGCCGATACAGTACCCTTTCCTCCAGCAAGTTTTGAAGGAGATCCAGGTACTTGGAAAGCTAACGCGAATGCGGCCTTTAGTAAATCGTTTTCAGTCGAAGCCCTGCTTCACAATACCTTGGGTAACTTGGACGACTTTGCAAGCATTAATAAAACTTTTGTGGGCTTAACAATAACCAAGATACCTCTGCCACAAGTTGTATGGCTTTTTGGCGCTGGTTTGATGGGGCTGCTTTCAATATCAAAACGTAAAAAATTACTCTAAGGCAACCCGCAATAAATAACACCCGCCAAGTTTCTCAATACTACTGTTTAGCTGTGTGCGCATCACGCACCACAACCATTCCAGAGAAAGAAACCCGATAGGCATCAATTAGAAAACAATAATCCTACAAACCGCAGTTAGTCCACGAAAGACACGAAAGTAACCAGCATGTTGTATTGCACAGCCGTTCACCCTTTAGATGACGAGATGCCATTTTGTATCCCTTTGAATATTTTCGTGCTTTTCGTGGATCAAATGATTTTTCCAGGATAAATAATAGATTGTGGTGCAAATAAAGCCGTTTAGTGGATGCGGTTTTAGGTGCGTGATGCGCACACTGATATCTGCTACTGATCCCGGTTTGGGCAGGTGGATTGGATTACACCGTTGTACTTCGCAGGAGCGACGCCCTCGTCGTGATTTGAGGCGTTAGGTAACTCGCAATAAATACCCCTCAATCGTTACCTGACTCGATAACGCTACCTCCTTTAATGATTCCAGGAGCGGGCCATGCTCGCGCTCTAACGAAGCCGTCGCGGACATCCCGCTCCTACAAAGCTGTGTCCAAAGCGTATGGAGACTATAAATTGGGGACTTATTTATTGCAAGTTGCCTAAGGTTTGCACTATGATTTTTTTGTTCCGGTAAAATTAAGAGAAACTCCACATGGCGAATTTTTGCTTGGTGTGCGGTATGTTACCGGACGGGGTAAATACCCCCGTCCGGCTTTGAGGCATGTAGCCCGAGCAAACATCTTTATCGTTTGCCCACCCTTTGCCGACAAAAGCAGTGGGCAGAAAAGCGTTGCCCTCTCTACACGGCTAAAACTTCCGGCAAAAAAAACTCACTGACCAACATGTGCTGATGGGCAATGCCGTAAACCGTTCGTCTGCCCCATATCGGCTGCTTGATATCCACTTCAGCAAGTGCTGACGGTGTCCATATCAACGGGTTAATTAAGGTAATATCCATGGCGATGCGTTCCAGCTTTGGATAAGAAAAAATAATTTCACCCAACGGGCGGTTACCTAACCTTGACAAATTACTTTTAGCGGTTTTGACGGTGGCTGCCGGAATAATGGACCGTGCCAGAATCAATGGCTTGCCGTTAACATGAAGTAATACCTCGCGCGTTAAGCTGTATTGATGTTCTGACAAGTCAAGCAAACGGCGCTCACTTAAAAAAGGCGTTTGCCAGCGTTGCAGCAAGACTTTAACCGCAACACCGGCACCGTAACAGTCACGCAGTCGTTGGGTTAAAGAACCGGATTCATATACCCATGACTGGACATTTTCAGGCAATTTATGGCGCAAACCCTGGCGATTTTCTTGCCATACCGGTTCGCGGTTAAGTAAAAAACTTTGGGTGGTCAAATTAAACTAAACCTCTGCATAATCTGTGGATGACCCCAGCCAACGATCACACAACGGCTGTATGGCTTGGGGCACTTCCGTGAAAATTTTATCGCCGGTTTGTTGGATAGCATCCAGCAAATCAACATCTCTGGCCAAATCGGCAATTTTAAAATTGATAGCACCGGTTTGGCGTGTACCCATCACCTCGCCGGGACCGCGTAATTGCAGGTCTTTTTCGGCAATAACAAAGCCGTCATTACTGTCCCTTAAAATACCCAAACGCTGACGGGCGGTATCAGATAAAGGCGATTGATACATCAGCAAACAGTAACTATCGTCCTGCCCTCGCCCGACCCGTCCCCGTAATTGATGCAATTGGGACAGCCCCAAACGTTCCGGATTTTCAATAATCATTAAGCCCGCATTAGGCACATCAACCCCCACTTCGATAACCGTCGTGGCAACCAGCAAATCAATCTCGTGTTTTTTAAAGGCCTGCATGACAGTATCTTTATCGGCGCTTTTCATGCGCCCGTGAATCAAGGCAACACGCACCTCGGGTAAAGCCAGTGTTAGCTGTTCGGCAGTTTTTTCAGCGGCTTCACACTCCAATGCTTCTGACTCTTCTATCAGGGTACAGACCCAATAAACCTGTTTTTTTTTGCTGACCCAACTGTTAATCCGGTCAATCACTTCTGCGCGGCGTTCGGCAGGAATGACACTGGTTACAATGGGTTTTCTACCGGGTGGCAGTTCATCGATAATGGAAATATCCAGATCGGAATATTGCAACATGGCCAAGGTGCGGGGAATCGGCGTTGCCGTCATGACTAATTGATGGGGTCGGGTATTGCCCTGCTGGCCTTTTTCTCTTAGCGCCATCCGTTGATGCACGCCGAAACGATGTTGTTCATCAATAATAACCAAGCCCAAACGATGAAAGTTTACACTCTCCTGAAATAACGCATGCGTGCCAATAATAATGCCCGCCGAACCCTCCGCCAAACTTTGTAAAATCTCTTTGCGGGGATTACCTTTAACTTGCCCCGTCAGATAAACGACTTTTGCCTGAAAACCTTCAAACCACACACTAAAATTGCGTTTATGCTGTTCCGCCAATAATTCTGTCGGTGCCATAACGGCCACCTGATAACCCGCCATTAACGCCAGTAAAGCGGCGTAAGCAGAAACAATTGTTTTACCTGACCCGACATCGCCCTGCACCAGTCGCATCATGGGATGTTGCAATCGACAATCCGCTTCAATCTCTGCAATAACGCGTTGTTGCGCCCCGGTTAACTTAAACGGCAGAGCATTTAAAAACTGCTCTGTAATCGCTTTATCGCTGGAGCCTTCAAACACCGGCGCTTGCCAGGCCTTGATTTTATTCCGGGTTTTCCGCAAACTTAAATGATGTGTCAACAGTTCTTCAAAGGCCAAACGTTTCAGCGCAGGCACGCTGCCATTTTGTAACGCCTCAATCGTGACCGATTCATCAGGTGCGTGTAAGGTTTGTATGGCTTCTGCCAAAGACGGATAGTGATAATTTATTAAAATCGTCTCTGGAATCCAGTCAATTAATAGCCGGGGTTCATTCTCACAAAGACTTAAGGCCTGTTTTACAGCTTTTCTTAAGGTAATTTGGCTAAGGCCTTCTGTTAACGGATAAACGGGGGTTAAGCGGGTTTCGGTAAGCTTGGCATCCGGATTTGAAATGATCTGATAATCGGGATGAACCATTTCCAGACCACCAAAGCCATGACGTACCTCAGCAAAACAACTGATTAATGTCCCCGGTTTAAGCGTATTGTGCTGGTTGGCACTAAAATGAAAAAACTTTAAGGAGATAAAGCCGGTGTTATCGCTAATACGACAAATCAGGCTTTTGCGGCCTCTGGGTAAAATATCAATAAACTCAACCTTGCCACAAATAAGCACAGTCATACCGGCCCTTAAAGAGCCGATGGGATAAATCCGGGTTCTATCTTCATAACGCAACGGCAGGTGAAAAACAAGATCCTGAATAACACGGATACCCAGCTTTTCAAGCCGGTTTGCCGTTTGGGAACCTATCCCTGATAATTTGGCAACCGATTGGTTAAGGACATTCACGCTGTCATCACGCATAAATCCGAATAAATTGCCTCATCACGGTGCTAATTTGCAAGGCTCAAGAAGCCGGATATTCTTGAGGCTTTATAAACATAATCGCATCCACTTCCACCCCGACGTTTTTAGGTAAGGCAGCAACGCCAATAACGGCGCGTGCCGGGTAAGGCTCTTCAAAATAATGCCCCATGATTTCATTGACCAACGGAAAATTTGATAAATCAGTTAAAAAAACATTTAATTTAACAATGTCAGAAAAATCCCCACCGGCAGCCTCTGCAACCGCTTTTAAATTGTCAAATACTTGGGTAATTTGATCGCTGATATCACCCTCAATAATCGTCATGGTTTCAGGTACTAAAGGAATCTGTCCCGAAAGATAAACCGTGTTATCAACTTTAACCGCTTGTGAATAAGTGCCAATTGCCTTGGGTGCTTTATTGGTTTGGATGATTTCTTTAGTCATTTTTTTAATCCTGATGAGTCGTTTTACCAGAAGGCGAGAAATTAAAATACCGCTGCAAAAGTTTACACCCTAATCATTGCATAATTCAATCCTGCAACGCTGTGTACAAAGCACGTGGAGACTATAAGGTGAAGGGTTATTTATTGCAAGTTGCCTAAAGGCCGGAATACAAACCTAGGTTTGTACTCCAACCTGTCAAGGTGTAGGACACGGCCTTTCATCTTCCCCCTTCCCCCTTCCCCCTTCCCCCTTCCCCCTTTCACCTTTCACCTTTCACCTTTCACCTTTCACCTTTCACCTTTCACCTTTCACCTATAAATTCCCAATCAATACATCGGCAAATTCGCTGCACTTAACTTCTATGGCGTTATCCATCAAGCGTGCAAAATCGTAGGTGACCCGTTTACTGGCGATTGCGGCATCCATGGCATTGATAATGGCATCAGCCGCCTCAAACCACCCCATATAACGCAACATCATTTCACCCGACAGGATTAATGAACCGGGATTCACTTTATCCAGATCAGCGTATTTGGGCGCGGTGCCGTGCGTGGCTTCAAAAACAGCGGTTCCGGTTTTATAATTGATATTGCCGCCCGGTGCAATACCAATCCCGCCAACTTGTGCTGCGAGCGCATCGGATAAATAATCACCATTTAAATTCAGGGTGGCGATTACATCAAAATCTTCAGGGCGCGTTAACACTTGTTGCAAGGCAATATCGGCAATGGCATCTTTAATTAAAATGCGGCCATTGGCCAGCGCGTCTGCCTGTTCTTTATTGGCGATAGCTTCACCGGACTGCGCTCGGGTCTTTTCCCATTGCGCCCAGCTATAAGTTTGTCCGGGATATTCACGTTCGGCAACGGCATAAGCCCAGTTACGAAAAGCGCCTTCAGTATACTTCATAATATTGCCCTTGTGGACAATGGTCAGGCTTTTGCGTTTATTGGTCAGGCAATAGTCAATGGCCGAACGTATCAGACGTTCTGTACCTTCTTGTGAAACCGGTTTGATGCCAATACCTGAAGTTTCCGGAAAACGAATTTTACTGAATTGCGCGGGGAAATTTTCCTGCAATAAACGCATAAATAACTTGTTGTCGTCACTGCCCTGCTCAAACTCCAGACCGGCATAAATATCTTCCGTATTTTCCCTAAAAATAACCATATCAACGGCACCTGGATTTTTGACCGGTGAAGGCACGCCTTGAAACCATCTGACCGGACGCAGACACACATACATATCCAGCATTTGCCGCAACGCCACATTTAAAGACCGGATACCGCCGCCAATGGGCGTAGTTAAAGGTCCTTTAATGGACACCAAATAATCCCGACAAGCATCAACCGTTTCATCAGGTAGCCAGGTATTTAATAGCGCATGCGCTTTTCCACCGGCATACACTTCCAGCCAGTGAATTTTTCTTTGTCCGCCATACGTTTTTAAAACCGCCGCATCCAAAACCCGAACCGTCGCACGCCAGATATCCGGCCCTGTTCCGTCGCCTTCTATAAAAGGAATGACAGGGTTATCAGGCACGATCAATTTACCATTTTGCATCGTGATTGAACTGCCGCTGGGTGGAGGAATGAGATGGGTCATGGCAAACTCCTGATTTAATTGGATTGAATGGATATCATAGCAAACGAACCGGCGCGGGTCTTTTTATTCATTTCCTGCGTTGTTAAAATAGTCGGCAAGGTGTGCACTGCTTACTCATCAAAGGGCTATAAAGTCAGGCAGTTCGGGTAAAGGCGCTGTTGTTCTCGGACATTTTCATGCTGACTTGAATAAAAGGAAACGGGTTGAAATTCAATTCACCGATTATAATGGTTCCAGCGTGTCGGCTTAAAGTTGATTCTATTCAATTTATTGTATGCCATTCCTAAACCGCAAAAACTATTGGAGCAACCATGCGTATTCTTATCGTTGAAGATGAAGTCACACTCTGTGAACAAATTCAGCAGTATCTGGCTGATAAAGGTTTTGCTGTGGACACGGCACATACCGGTAGCGATGGCTGTTATATGGGCAAGGAATACCCGATTGATGCCGCGATTATTGATATTGGGCTTCCCGATTTTTCAGGCATTGAACTCATTAAACGCTTACGCAAAGATAAGGTAAGAATCCCCATTTTAATCCTGACCGCCAGAAGTCGTTGGCAGGAAAAAGTAGAAGGACTGGAAGCCGGCGCTGATGATTATTTGGTTAAACCCTTTCAATATGAAGAGCTGCTTGCCAGAATTAACGCCTTGATTAGACGCTCAGCCGGACAAGCGCATCCTGTGTTAACCCATGATAATATTGAGCTGGATACCGTAGCGCAGGAAGTTTCGGTTTCCGGCGTAAAACTGGAGCTAACCGCTTACGAATACAAGGTGCTGGAATATTTAATGTTTCGTAAAGGCGAATTGATTTCAAAATCCGTATTAACGGCACATATTTACGATGAAGACTTTGACCGTGACAGTAATGTTATCGAGGTTTTTATCGGTCGTTTAAGAAAGAAACTCGATCCTGACGGCACTCGTAAACCGATTGAAACTTTGCGGGGACGCGGCTACCGGATTTCTACCGGTATTTCTTGAGCAAGGCATGACCCTCCGACCCCAATACCGTTAAGTTAACCCGTTCGCTGAGCGGAGTCGAAGCGATTTTGCCGGCTTCGGCTCCGCTCAGCCAACGCCGTTCCGCTCAGCCAACGTGGCTCCGTTCAGTCAACGGTTTATCTTGCTTAGAGGCGCTTAACTTAACGGCATTGCCCCCTACCCTATTGGCACTGCCGGTTTCTTAATCTAAAAGGCTTTAAATGCGCACTAAATCATTAAGCTTTCGCTTACTCATTGCAGAGGGTTTGGTACTTGCCGCCTTCTTTGCACTGGTTGCTATTGTTCTTGAACAAGGCTTTCGTGAAAGTGCCGAACAAGCACTGCGAGAAACCTTACAAGTTCAAGCGTACTCACTGTTATCGGCGGCCAAACTGGATAATACCGGCGAATTAATCATGCCTTCCAGTTTACATGATCCACGACTGACAAGCCCTGGCTCCGGCCTTTACGGTTTTATTCAGCAAGCTAAAAAGCCGGTTTGGCGCTCCCCTTCAGCCATTGGCCTTGAGGTTATAGTGCCACCTGAATTAAGTGCCGGTGATTCGGCATTTGTGCTCGATAAACATCGGCGTTATGTTCTGCATTATGCCGTCCTTTGGCAAAATTTGGACGGTATCAAACGTGAATTTATCTTTACTGTCGCTGAGGATGCGCGGTTTGTTGGCAGCCAAGTTGAACAGCTTCAACAAACCTTACGGTTCTGGTTATTGATTATCGGGGTGGTTTTGGTTTTTATTCAATTTGCATTATTGCGCTGGAGTTTAAAACCGCTACGGAGCATTGTAAAAGATCTTGAAGCGATAGAGCAGGGCAAAAAAACCCTTTTGGACGGTCACTATCCAACGGAACTGGAGGGTTTGGCGGGTAATCTTAATGCTTTTATAACCCATGAGCGGGCGCATTTGGAACGTTATCGCAACAATCTGGCTGATTTGGCGCACAGCTTAAAAACACCGCTTGCCATATTGCGCGGTTGTGTCGAATCTTTTAGTGACAACAAGGAAACGGTGCAGGAACAGATTTCCAGAATAAATCAAATTGTTGAATATCAATTACAACGCGCGGCTGCCAAAGGCGAACATAAAACCAGCAAGACCGTTGATGTCTCGGTTGTTATTAACAAAATAATCGCCTCGCTAAACAAGGTTTATATTGATAAAGGCATCAATTTTGAGCTAACCATCCCGGAACAATGCCTGGTTTATTGTGAAGAAGGGGATATGTATGAAATTGTCGGCAATTTGTTGGATAACGCCTGTAAATGGTGTCTTCATTCCGTCAAGGTCAGCATTGCCCTCAATCAACGCAAAAGCCGCCGCAACTTTTTTTTGCTGCTTGAAATTGAAGATGACGGCCCGGGAATTCCCGTTGGCAAGTTTAATGATATTTTAAAAAGAGGGATTCGTGC
>JBAXXH010000135.1:0-9435 GCA_037127995.1 Methylococcaceae bacterium
CCATAAAAAATTCACTATCACTAAAAGAAAAATATTGCTTATGCTACCATTGATATTTGACTCGGATAAAATTTGTTCACTTTAGATTGCCAAGCAATGGACTCTGCGTAATAAAAAGCGCTTTTTACTGCCGAAAAACAACCGTAAAAGTACCTGATTACTTGCAAAAACCTTAGTTATTACCATGACAGAATCGCATCTACCCTTAGCACTTAACACCTTCGAAAACAAACTCGATCAGCTCATCAACAAATACACAGACGTGAAAAATGAAAACAACTCTCTAAAGATTAAACAAGAAACCCTGGCTCAGGAAAAAGCGCAATTGCTGGAAAAAACCACGCTGGCCAGAACCCGGGTAGAAGCAATGATTACCAGACTTAAAGCAATGGAGCACAGTTCATGAATACGAAACCGCAACCCGTCTCGCTTATTATTATGGGCAAAGAATACAGAATTGCCTGCGACCCTGAAGAACAGGATGATCTGGTACATTCGGCTCATCAACTTGATGTGCAAATGCGCAAAATGAGAGACTCCGGCAAAATAACGGGGCCGGACAGAATTGCGGTCATGGCGGCTCTTAATTTGGCTCATGAGTTACAGTTGCTGAAAAATGAAAAGATAATGCTGAACCAAAAACTGAATGAATGCCTGATTAAATTGAGTCACAAGATAGAAAACGTTTTAGAAAATCCCTAAACACGCTAAAATACCACGCTGTATCTCCTGCAGCAGTCGAGAGTGTGCTGGGTGTTTCCTGAACCTGTATTTACCCCGGGGACGAATTCCGTTATTGGTGTGCATGCCCGTTTTATACGGGAAGCCTGATTTACCGGTACCGTCCCCACTTGAACCTCCGGTTCAAGGACGAAAGCACATAACGACGCAGGCGGGAGATGCACTTTTTCTATAGCCCTCCTTTTTTACAACGATTGCAGTAAACTCATCACTTATTTATTTGCCGACTCGTCGTCATATTTCAAACTGGCAGCAGATTGGTTGCTATTAATTTTTATGCCGCTTTCAACTTTTATTCAAAAGCAATAAAAACGTATGCATGAATCGAGCTACTGACCTGCAAATTTAGTTAATGTTTGTAAATTATAGGTAACTTTCTCATCTTTCACATTGATAACGCCTTGCTTTTTCAATGCCTCAAATAAATCTTCAGGATCGACAGCAGTTTTAAATTTGCTTTTAATGCTATTAAGCAAAGTTACTTTTTTTGCCGGCTTATTAGGGTGTTTAACAATATGTGAACAGTATTCATGTAAGCTGTCTTTTTTGGACTGAGTGACTGTTTTGCTTGTCTCAAAAAGCACTTTTGGATTGTCTTTTTTTAAACCAATTCTTTCCGCACTGCGTTGCTGGCTTTGTAGCAAGCTAACAACATGATCTAAATCATTATCATTGGACACAATATCGAAATGTGTTTGAAGCGGTAATTGTGCCATGAATACGCCGGCCCAAAACGTAATACCAAAATCGGCCGCATTCTTGCCGTTACTCGGCATTTTGACAATTTTTAATCTATCGTTATTAACTGTGACGGTGAGGGGAATTACCCAATCAAGAGGTATTTTAGCTCCACTTTGTGCATAGCAAACAATCACATGTGAATACTGCTCTAAATTATCCATGAGTTGATTAATTTGGCTTGGACAATTTTCCAAATCAATGAGTAATACACGATTACCGCCATCATTAAAACTCACTTTTTCCAACTTTTCCGAGTCGATCTCTTTGGCTTCACCCGGCATCTGCATATTGATTTTTCCTACAATAACCCTCGGTTAAAACAGGTTTGACGATAACAAATCGCCAAACGCTGTCATCCAAATTAATTAAAGCTTTACCAACACTTCACCACGACCCATTTCTGACATATCACCTGCGTAGCGCCGGACACGGCTGAATGCGCTTGACGCATCGGCAAACCGGGAGTTAAGCGGCTTAAATGACGCAAACAAGATCGGTAAAAATGCCAAGGTGTGTGCGCCGCAATCATTAAAACTGGCGGATAGCTGCGGGTGATTCCAGAGCAACAAAGTGCCACGGCGCATGGCATAGCCTAAATACCGGCCCGTTTGACCCATCACGGCAATGGTTCCTGCGGTCATACGTGAGCCGCAATAATCGCCGGCATTGCCTTCAATCAAAATATTGCCACGACGCATGTGATCACCCGCTCGTTGACCGACATTGCCTTTAACCAGAATGGTGCCGCCTTTCATGCCCATTTTATTGCCGGGCAGTGCCGCGCCTAAAAAATCCCCCGCATTGCCGGCAATTTCCAGGTAGCCTTTTTTCATTTCACACGCCGCGTACAGTCCGGCATTACCCGACACCTTAAGCTCGCCCGTTTTCATGCCAAAACCCAAATAAGCACCCGCATCACCCACGACACTGATGCAACCGCCGTCGAGTTCTTTACCAATAAAATCGAGGTTATCAACACTGTTTTTGATAATGATGTTTTGTGTATCAGAGCCGTCAATGGCAAATAATTCATCAACCCGCAATTTGCGTTTACCGCTTTGCAACGTTAATGCCCCAATATCCGCCAAGGCCAATTCTTTTAAAAGATGGCAGACCAGCGGCGACATATCGACACGTTGATCGGTTCTGTGTTTTAACGTAAAGGTTAAAGCGCTCATGCCATAATCTCCTGTAAATGAAAATGAAACGGCCCAAGCTTGCCACCATAATTACCTGCACTAATGCGTTTGATGCCATTAGCGGCACCCAAATCACAGACAGCCTGAATGCCCACCCGCATGGCTTTGGCGATGTCTTCTTTGGTTAAGCCATCAATAACAATTTCCATGACCGATTCAATCTCGGGTGATAACTCCGTTTTGGTCATCCCTTTTAAAGTCGGACAGAATGCATCATTGGTTGATGCGCCCAAGGATTTGTATTTTGATCCAACTTTAGAACCAGAACGGACAACGCCGCCAGGAAAAGGCATAATCACATTGGGTATTTTTCGCATTTCTTCATTCGCGGCCTCACAGGCGGCCAGTGCTTGCGGTTGCGACTCGGCCAATACCAAAAAGTTACCGCCACCAATGGCATCGACCTGACCGGTGGTTGCTTCAGCCAAAAACTCGCCATCCATCACCGGAATACGCCAGTAACGTTTACCGCTAATTTGCTTGGACACCTGAAAGCCGTCACCAAAATAACGCAGGTTTTTACCTAACGGAATTCTGATTCCCCCATCAATACCGGCAAACAGGGCCGCCGTCGGCGAGGTCAGTACGCATTGCCCTGCCCGGGTTTCCAACTGTTTAGCCAAGCCTTTGCCACCCATGGCAAATATCATAATTGATACACCGGGACGGCCATCGGGCGTTTCTGACGGATCTAAAATCCGCTCAATACTGCCTTCGCAACCACATGCGATGACCGACGTGGCAAAGCCCGTCATGGCCTGCGCTGAAATCAGCGCCCACTTTTCATTTTGCGCCGTGATAATGGCGCGGGTGGCTTTCATTGGAAACGCTTCGGCAAACGTTGCATCTATGGTTACACCGTTAATAATCATATTATTATGCTCATTGTTAATTTTTTTCTGGTGTTGAGTATTTTAGCTTTGTAAGCTTATAGTCGCTTTGCTGCCGTTTTGTATACGGCATTGCGCTCCCGCTTACCAATTGCCACTACTAAAATTACAAGTTCTTGGTCAAGTACTTCGTAAACAAGTCTGAAACCGGCTTTCCGCAGTTTTATTTTGTAACAGTCTTTCATACCACTGAGTCTTGAGCTTTCTATACGCGGATTGCCCTTTAATGTGTGCAATTTTTTTGCGAACTGTTCACGAATAGAATGATCGAGACTATGCCATTCTTGCAGTGCCTGTTCTTTAAAGCGCAGTTTAAAGCTCATCCCAAGCCACTTCTATTTCAGCCTGACATTTTCTTGATTCAACAATTGCCGCCAACTCGACATCTTCCAGCTTATCCATCAGCATTTCATAAGCTTTAGCTGGAATGCAGTAAAAAGCCGGTTCATCGTGGTCAAAAATAGCCACAGGAAACCCATCGCCAGCTGCTACAGTCGCCATTGGATCATTTTTTAGTTCCGAGAGACTCGCGGCAGTCTCGGCAAGAAGGGTGGTTGGCATATTATTTTTCCTGATGTGTTGTTTGTATCAATCTGTTAAATCACCGATTATTTTGCCTTTACCCATAATAGAAACAGGCGGTTGATGTCGGCTACCAACGACTTGATGATTTTTTATTAACTCATGCAAGGCAATATTTATCTTCAATTAAATATTTTCTATATCAGCAAGAATATCATTAACAGAATAGTTTTTTTGCCACTGTTGACGGTCTTCAACATAGTTTCCGTAACCTTGATTAAATTGCTGCATAAAGCGTATAAAATCGGTCGCACCAAGTCCCTTATAAAGAATATCAATTCCCAGTTTTTGAATTTCCTGCTCTGTTTTGTATTCAGTTGCACTCATGGTAAGACCTCATTCAGCCAAACTAAAGGGTTATAGACTGTAATTCTTAACGGACTAATGCCCGCTACTTTTTTTAAAAACTTATCATCAACTGCTCAACGGATGCACCGTTATACTCCCCCGTCCATCCTCGGTAATTTCATCATCACTGATTTTAAAGTTACCCAGCTTCATGGTCAGGTAGCGGTCGAAATAATCTTTTAAGCCTTTTTCTACCGAGGGGTCAAAGTCGGGTTTAACAACATGGGTTGTACCCCATTTGGTAGAAACCACCTTGCCGTCAACGACAACCAACTGGCCGTCTTTAAATACGTAATCGGGCTTTTCAAACATCTTCTGTCTATCGTTGTTATCCGTATAAACCGTAATATCTGCCCAGTTACCGGCACTTAAGCCGCCCCGGTCTTTTAAACCAATCAATTTGGCTGCTCCTGCACGGGTCATAATGGCGATTTCCTGTAGCGTGTATTCACGTTCAATGGAAGCCAGCGTGGTCATTTTTTGGGCTTCTGGATGAATGGTTGACAGCACGTCATTACGGAAACTTCTGTCCATTAACAGGCGTATCAAATGTGGATAACTGGTAAACGGCGCACCGTTAGGATGATCAGTCGTCAGGAAAATACGCCATGGATCATCAACCAATAGAAAGGTTTCCAAACCAATCGCCCACTGTAAGGCGTTAACAAAGTTTTTATCTTTGTATTTAAAAGGCACAACACCGCAACCCGCATCACATTCAATATCCATGGTGACCCATTTATTGGGACTGGCATGTTTATGATTGGCATGTTGACGCATACTGTCGCCCGATGCCGTAACGGTTTGACCAAACAGAATTTGGCCCACATCAATGGTGATATTTTTGTTAAGGTTGACGGCTTCGGCAATCTGCGCAGCACCGGATGAAAATTTAAAATCGCCTTCGGTGCCGTAGCTATGAAACTGAATATGCGTTAAGTGCATGGGCAAGCCGCCGATGCCCTGTATGGTGTCCAACGTGGTTTGCATATTACCGGGCACACCCAAATTACAGCCGTGGACATGCAGGGGATGCGAAACACCAATTTCTTTAACGGCCGTTGCCAGCACGCGCAAAATGTCACGCGGCGTCACGCCATAATGTGCGTTTTGCTCGTCCAAATCCAGCTGGCGCTGGTTAAATTTAAACGCATTAATACCACCGGGATTAACGACTTTAACGCCGATGGCTTTGGCCGAATGCATCGTCCAGGCGACATAATCATTAATGGCTTTTTGATCTTTTTTGGCCGTCAACAGGCGCAGTAAATAATCATCACTGCCCATCATGACATAACCGCCTTTATCCAGAATCGGGATATCCGCCATTTCCATGTGGGCTTGCCGCGCATTAATCGGCAGTACAGCCGGTTCAAACCCGGCGGTATAACCCATTTCCGCATAACGGTAACCCGTTACAAAACTACTGGGCATGGCATGACCACAACCGGAACGGGTAATGTCGCTGCGCTGGACGGGATCTTGCCGATGATCTTCCGGCAACAAGGTTCTGGCGATATTGCCTTTACCGCCACCAATATGCGTGTGCATATCAATCGCGCCGGACATGACGACTTTGCCTTTTAAATCATATTCTTTATCAATTTGAAGCGCTTCGGTCGGCGCTTTAACAATACGCCCGTCTTGAATATAAATATCTTGCAGCTTACCATCAACCCCGCTTGCAGGATCATAGACAGTTCCACCGGTTAACTTTATCAACATTATCTTACCTGCAAAGCTTGTTCAATGGCATTCAGTACGTCAGCCGTACTGGGTAAACCGGAATCGCGTAACTTTTTTAAGCGAATGGCGACCACGTTATCCATGCGATAGGCATGACCGGCGTGATCAATACCCGGCGTGCCGACGGGAATAAACACAGCCGGTTCTTTTGCGAAAATCATGCCTGAGCGACTTACCACAATAGTAGGCAGTGTCGTTACCGGCGGTACTGCTTTAACATTAAAGGCATGCACCCAAACCAACGCGTCTGCTTCACCGTTTGTTAGCAACACGTTGCTATCGTTTAAAAACGGATCATATTCAGGATAGCCAGCACTAAAACGGGTACGTGCAGGGTAACCTGTTGTCCAGCCACAAACCTGATTAGCCGTTTGATCGCCGTCTTTACCTGCCAACGGCAAACCGGAACAGCGGGTGTTTTGATCATTAATATCTTTAATCATTTCTGACAATGTCTGCACGGTCAATTCTGCTTGAGGGTAAGCTAAAGCACCCGCAGCCCAAGTCACTACACCGTACTTGGCCGCTTTAAATTTATCGGCAATACTTTGTAAATCAACCACTGTTATTCCACAAACCGAGATCGCGCGTATCGGCAGCCCTTTCACTAACGCTCTCAATACGGCAACCACTTCCGGCAAATCATCAATGGCACAGTCAAATACCTGGGCTTTTTGACCGCTTGGTGAGGTTGAAGCAGCACCCGATGGCGCTTTGCCTAAGTAAATAACGCTACGCTGACGGGTATCATCCAGAAACATGGCTTCTTTATTCCACAGATAACGCTCAAAAAAACGTGGCGCAAAAACTTCCAAATCCGTACCGACTACCAGCAAAAAATCACAGCGATTTTTAACTTCCGCCAGCGTGGTATTCATCCAACCTGAATCTTGCAGCGCCAAAAAGTTATTACGGGCTCCGGTAAAATTAATATTATCAACCACAGCACCGCAACGATCTGCCAAGGCCAACAAGCCACGCATCCCGTTAACATCCGTAGCACAGCCACCTATTACCGGAAGACGAGTGTCTTTTAATAAATCCGCTGCCTTGGCGATGGCAACCTCCAGACTTACTGCTTTGCCATCAACACGGGCACTGGTGTCGGTAATCGGCTGCTCAAATGCCGTCGTATTAACCGCACAGCCATTCTCAATTACTCTTAGCGATACACCATCAACCCTGATGGTCAAATCATCCGTGCCAATACCGCAAAAAGGACTCGGTACTTCAGTTATCTCAGTCATTCAGCTGTCCTTTTGTTATAGTTAGTTTATTCACCCGACATTCTTGCAAACACCAGACCGCCGTGATTTTATCGCCGTATTCTAACCTTAATTGGTGGTACTGTCTCATTTTAACCCACCCTTACAAGCCCAATTCCAGCAACAATTTAACGGATACATAAATAACCAACCCCATCGCAAATAGATAAGCACAATACAATAACGGCTTTTCTTTAAACGCTGTTAACCAAGTCTGCTGCTGATTGGCTTTTTTTCGTTGCAAATAATCCTCGCGAGAAGTCCGAAATCGTTGATGTTGATAAGCGTTAAGCAAGTTCCTTGCTTTTTCAAAATCAGCAGCATCCCTTAGCCACAACGCAGGCATAGACATGCCCCAATTACCGGCAGACGTTTCATAAAAATCGATATCTTGCCCGGTCAGCAATTCGCGGACTTCATCGGCTTCATCATCGGGTACACCGCGCAGGGGAAATAATAATAAGGTCATGATATTAGGTTATGTGTGTAGATTAGTCCGTAATAGATTACGCTCTTAAGCACCTGACTTATACCTTGACTAACTAATAATGCCGTAACAAAATTTTACACGCAGGTCAGGCGCTTACGTCTTATAATCTGCGCCTGAGCAAAATTCACGACAGCAGCTATAAATTTCTCTTTTCCAATCCGGAATTAGTCCGAGACCTTATCATGGGTTTTATTCCCGATGATTGGTTGCATAGCCTTGATTATTCAACCCTTGAGAGGGTTCCTGGTTCATACATTAGCGAAGATTTCCAACAGCGGGAAGATGATATTGTCTGGAAAGTTAAAGTCGGTGATGATTGGGTTTATCTGTACTTGCTGATTGAATTTCAAAGCAGTGTCGATAAATACATGGCGCTGCGGATGATGGTTTATATTGGCTTGCCGTATCAAGATTTGATAGAATGAAACAATTTACCGGCAGACGGGCGTTTACCGCCGAAACTGCCCATCGTACTTTACAATGGCTCACAACGCTGGACGGCAGTCACTGATGTTGCGGATTTAATTCCCGTCGTGCCCGGATTGGTTGAGCATTTTAAAACCGGCCTCAAATATTTGTTGATAGACGAGAATGCTTACAGCCCGACTGAATTAGCCTCACTCACTAATCTGGTAGCAGCGGTGTTTAGGTTTGAACAGGCGGACAGCCCGGCAACTATCGAGGAATTAATCACCCTAATCGGAGCATCAGGTAATGTCAACTGAACCCGCAAGCGTCCAACCAACACGCTCAGAACGCTTAGGCAACCGGGTACTTTGGTGGCTTAGCGTCTTAATCGGGATTATCGGCTTACTGACCTTACTGGGTTGGGTATTGGATTTACCTGCCCTGACCACTTGGAAAGCCGATACTCTGCCAATGGCTCCCGGCACTGCTGTGCTTTCGGTGTTATTTAGCAGCATGCTGGGGCTTTGCATCCGGCAACCCTCAGCTTCTATCACCCAGTCGCTTGCCATCGTTTTAGGCTGGGTCGGCGCAATGGCCGCGTTATTACTATTCATTCTGAGTTTAAAGGACTTATACCTTTCGGAAGAACGCCTCGGACTGCCTATTACCGGTGTATTTGGCACTGCACCTATTGGCTATATCTCAATTATTTCCGCCTTTTGTTTCCTGTTAGCTTATATATCCCTCATTATTACCCTAACTTATAAGGCCAACTCTTCATGGCGTAAATGGTGGGTCTGGTGGGTGGCTGGTTTAATCACCTTAATAAGTTTTGGGCTGCTGTTAGCTTATTTTTTTGGCTTGCCCTTGATCACTAATAAGTTACTGATCGCCCCGGCACTTAACACCAGCTTTATGTTATTGCTGACCGGATTAGGGTTGTTGGCCCTTAATTATCGGGACTATTTACGTCAGTCAGTCAGTCAGTCAGTCAGTCAGTCAGTCAGTCAGTCAGTCAGTCAGTC
>JBAXXH010000136.1:0-9403 GCA_037127995.1 Methylococcaceae bacterium
TTATGACAGAACAAGACAGAGTATTTCAACAAACAGCGCGGGTAGAAGATTTTGCTTTTGACGAACGTGTTGCCAAGGTTTTTGACAATATGGTTTCCAGGAGCGTGCCTTTTTACAATGAGGTTCAGCGCATTCAGTCCGATCTTGTTATGGATTTTTTACCTGAAGATGCCGGTGTCGTTTGTGACTTGGGCTGCTCGACAGGCACCACCCTGGAATACCTTACCCAACATCCAAAATGTCCGGAGAGCAGCCATTTTATAGGTTATGACAATTCCGAGTCGATGCTGGATAAAGCGCGTGACAAATTGTCCGCGCCCCTGGCAGCCGGAAAAGTGTCCCTGATGACTGCCGACTTAAGCCACCTTCCGCCCTTGCCTGCCTGCAATGTGGTTATCCTTAACTGGACCTTGCAGTTTGTAAGACCTATTGATAGGGAACAGTTACTAAAAGATATTTATCAAGCCCTCAAACCCGGTGGAATCATCTTGTTGTCCGAGAAAATCCTGGTTAATGATCCGGTATTAAACCGCTTATACATTGATCATTACCTGCAATTTAAAATATCTCAAAGTGGTTATACCGACCTTGAAAACCAGCGTAAACGTGAAGCCCTGGAAAATATTTTGATTCCTTATCGCCTGGATGAAAACTATCAACTATTGGAAAGAGCCGGATTTGCCCGCATTGGCACCTATTTTCAGTGGTTTAATTTTG
Source organism: Methylococcaceae bacterium (assembly GCA_037127995.1). GTDB lineage: Bacteria > Pseudomonadota > Gammaproteobacteria > Methylococcales > Methylomonadaceae > Methylobacter_C. The sequence goes on from JBAXXH010000136.1 coordinate 718, forward strand.
CCTGTCTTATCGCGGTTAAAGTTTAAGGTTAATCTTTAAAAATTCATCGGCCAACAGCTACAAAGAACCAATCCAATTTTTGTTGGATTCAAAATCCAGCGGACTTCTTTCAATGGTATTTAATGCGGTAATAATTTCCGTATATCTTGCCTTTGTAATGATATGCCTACTGAAGACGTTATCAATAAAGGCAAACGTTGATACGAGATTCGCATTTGATTTAAACCGTCTCGGCTCCAAAAACCATTTGTCTTCAAACAAAATAATGGTTGGCTCGGACTGGTAAGCGTCAAAACTTGCGATAGACATTTCGCCAGCATCGGAGGGGAGTTTGTAACCAGGATCCAGTCGAACCCTGAATAAAGCGGCCTGCCCATAACTGGTCTCTTCAATGGTAATGTGCCCTGAATTTTTGGAAAGAAATTGATAGGTCTTTTGCGCATCAGGATATTTGTCTCTCTCGGAGGTTACTTCGTGATAAACAATATCAGTTAAAACCACCTGTACACCCGGCTTAAACTCAAGCAGCAAATCTAAAGCATCAGCCATTGAAAGCGATATTAATGGGCCTGAATCAGCAATAACCAGCTTAATCATTACGCAACCTTATCTAAAATATCTGAAATACCGGCAGACATTTTTTTAATCTCTTCATCCGATAATCGTGGCATCGGGATTGACAGATATTTAGCATCTTGCAGTAATTCACGGTACAGGTTGTATCCACCGTTTTTCAGGGCAATAGTCCTGTTAATTTTTCCGTTAAAATAGCTTTCGATAATTTTGCGTTTAACCTGCCAGACATCAGGCAGTTCTGGTTCTTTTAGCGCATTGGAGACAATAACGAAAGGATGTCCGTTTTTCATAATCGTGACATCCTCCATTCTTGCGGTATCGATCAGCTCGCCAAAGTTTTGCTTGGCCTGGGTAGCGGTAAATGTTTTCATGATAACCACCTTAACATTAATTACAGCGCCCATAATAGGCGATATTATTAATAATATAAACAAATATAAAAAAAATAGACAACTCTTTAAGTGAGCTGAAATTCTTTCAATTGACTGAAAATCAACACAGCTTCAAATTTCACCTGTCTTTTTGCAGTTAACGTTTAAGGTTTTTAACTATACCCACTCAACCTGCAAACCTGCACGACCCGTTGCTTCACATTGTCCATCGGTGATTTTACCTTCTCTTTGCAAGCGACAAAAAGCAGAAATAATCTCGGGTAACGCAATACCGGACAAACCAATTTCCGTTGCATTGTCACACCACGCCCTCACTTTGTCAGTTCCGGATTCATTAACATAGCGCTTAACAAACGCTGAGGTATCAAAAAAAACGAGCATGCTTAACCTCAAACAATGGCATTACGTCCTTCTAAAATAAGCTGACTAATCGACACACTATCCAATACCAAAGGTTGCACCTTGCGTTGCTTCCAGAAAGGTAAATCAGGAACAATGGGAACGATGTCGGCAATGGTTTTGCCATTACGCAGTACCCGAAATAACTGGCCAGACTCGACCCTATCAAAATACTGTTTAGCGTGATTACGCACTTCTGTAAAACTGACTTTTCTCATGGCAACCGCCTAAATATACAAAGTGATGTACATAATTTATGCACACAATACTATTATCAAACCAACAAAGGTTAATCCAATCGCTTGTTCAGTTGGGCAACGCGGGGGGTATCTGTGAGCGTTTAAAATATCTTAAAGTGGTTATACCGACCTTGAAAACCAGCGCAAACGCGAAGCCCTGGAAAATATTTTGATTCCTTATCGCCTGGATGAAAACTATCAACTATTGGAAAGAGCCGGATTTGCCCGCATTGGCACCTAATTTTCAGCGGCTTAATTTTGCCTGCCTTATCGCGGCTAAAGTTTAATTTCATAGCCCTTTAAACCAGTACATTAATTGCCAGCACAATGCTAATCTCAAGGATCTTGGTCAGTTATTTCTGTCCATTGGCATTTTTCATTGACCAGTGGCGCGGCATGACCATTACCAATTCCCTTTGCAATCAAAGCCACAACCCGGTCGTCTTTTGAGTAGCCCACATGGGCTTCAATAGGGTTTGCCATTTTACCCATGCCAAAGGCATCAAATACTTTGGCTACATTAATGTTGATATTGGTTACGTTAATACACAGCCTGGAATCGAGATATTTTTCACTAAAATCATGCGGTACGGCATAACTTAGCAAGTCGTTGGGATCACTAAAGGCAATAATCGATGTTTCATTAAACATGCGTGAGGTGTACTTTGATCCCGTCAACTGGCAATAATCCGCTTTCTGTGCGGTTACCTCCGGAAGTTCTCTGCCCAATTGCAACATCGGGAGCTGATTGGACATCATAAAAATCTGTACATGCCTTTTTTGCAAGGCTTCCCGCTTTAATTTATTGATAGTGCGTAATGTCGATTTTTTGTCCGGGTTCTCCAGAAAAGACACCATACGCGTTATACCGTCAATGGTTATTCGGCTTCCCAAGCTATGGGATATAAAAACGAAGTCATCCTGATTGGAGCTATCGCTAAGGACATTGGTAAAATCACAACCCTGCCGACCGGCCTTGGGAATTTCATCCCAATTATCTTTGTCCATCCAGCAAAAAGCTTGCGCAAATGATCTTAATATAAGATCCCTGCTTTTACCGAGATAAATGATGGGATCCGGGCCGGTATCATTGCTGAATTTTTTTAACATATCGTTAACTTCTGCCCGCCGATAAGAATATTCACCCGAGTTATCAAAAGCCAATAAGGATTTTTGATCACGGGTAATTTCTGACCAAGTCAGCTCATAAAACCATAATGCCTGACTACTGTTTTCATTTTGCAATCGGGTAACGCGTAATTCACCCAGCTTTTGATCAGGGTCACTAAAGGACATGAGTTGTATGTCTTTATACGTGCTGGCTTTGGCGGTTAATTTAAGCTCATTGGCTAATTTTTCAAGAAATTCTGTGGAATAACCGGGTAAATGATCGCCGACACCATGAACCATTAAAACCTTGGTTTTACTTTTTGGCTTTTCCAATCCGGGCGCTATTCCTTCGAAGGCTTTTCCACGCACTTGACAGACTCGGGTATCTTGAGCATCGGATTTTTCCAGAAAAGCTTCTGCCACGCCTTTTCCAAAACTGGCACAACCCGATAAAAGAATCGACAGCGTTACCAGCAACAAGGCATTTTTTATAGTCGATAAAGTCATTTTTTTGATCATCATAATTTCTAATTTTTTTATAAAACTTAACAATAAAAAAGGATTGGATTGTAATTTATTGGCACAGAACGCTAGTTCAAAACTATGCACTTTCAGTGCATAGTGGTTGAGTCACCACGAAGAAATAAAACTTCGTGTCTTAGTGGTGATAGTCTTTTGGATTTTATAACCTGTTATTTGAGTTAATAAAATCAATATTCCGATTTTTCATCTTTCACAAATTGATTGTAAGACAAATACTTGTAACTGCCTTTACGCATATTAAAAAACAACAACTCGGGCAGGCTCATTAAAATTCCTGTTGTGCCTGCTTTAAGATTTTTCCCTGAATCAAACGGCCAGCTTAAAAAGCCGAATAGACTTTGGCCAATGCCGGCGGCAGTATTAAACAAGCCAAAAACGGGCCTTAATACCGAACTATCATCAGTAAAAAAAACAAAAAAAGCATCATCCGGATTATAGGTGTACACAGTGCTGCTAAAAATATTCGATTCACGCAGGGCAACCATCAACCCGTTATTTTTGGCATAAAGTTTTTCTAATTGTTGACCACGGTAGGCGTTTAATACCGTATTAAAGCTTACCTTATAATTTTCTTGTACCGATTGATACGACACAAAAGGGATAAAATTATAAGTACCTGAAATAGTGCCACCCAGGCGTTGCCTGGATTCTTTTATTAATAATTCGGCTTGCTTCTCTGGATTGTTGTCCACTTTGTTTTGTGATAACAAAGCTTGGTCAAGGGCTCTAAACAATTCTGTCACACAATTACGGGCAATCAAATTATACTGATAACGTTGCGCCAATTCCTGAAGTAATTTATTTTCATAGTGTTCCAGTTCGGTTAACGCTCTGGTTAATTGGTGCGGCGACAACTCAGGCACCCACCAATCCGGCAGGCTAATACTTTTAGTCGGTAGCGCTTTTTCACCCTGATACCGAACCGCTTTTTGTTGTTTGCCATTGAGCCATTCAAAATAACGATTGGCTGACATTTCAAGCTGGCTATAGTTGCTTTCTGTAAGTCCGCCAATCGTTATTATTGCTTTTCGGGTTTGTTTAAAGTCATCCTGCGCATCATTAATTTGGGTTTGTATTGGCTCCGCCTGCTCCACAAATTGATCGGTACTAATCCATTCGCTGTCTACGGCAAAATCATCAATAAAAACCCAACGTCCTGACTGTAAGGACTGCTCAACTGCAATATATCGGGCCAAATTAACCAAAACAGCATAGCCCCAATCAGGTCGCCCGGAATTTACCGATTTTAAAAGGCTTAACGCCAGTTGATCACGCAAGGTCGCCAATACTTTTTTTTCTTCCGGCGTAACGGATTCCCTCGTTACAAAAAAAGCATCTGATTGTAACGACTGCTCTTCCACCAGCACTTTTATGGCGGCTAATCCGGTTAAATAATCAGTATAACTATCGGCAAAGGAATTAATTACCGGGGGAAAGTTGTCTGCCGACAAAACCGATGACACCGCAGGCCAATGGCTAGGCGTTAATACTTTAATGTGTGCGGTGATTTGTTCTCGGCGCTTGGAAAGATAATCTTGACCATACTGCGCTTCGATTTTTTTTCGCAACAAGCCAATTAGCGGTGACGATTGAAAGCCCGCCTTTATGTTTTTTAGATGTTCGTCTTTTTGACTGTCCAAGTCATGCTCGGCATAAAAAAGTCCGACGCCGTTTAATCGTAACACAGCAGAAAAATCAGTATCGGTGCCTGGCTTATACAACAAGCGACGTAAAAGAAGACGTTCTTTATGCAAGTCGTTCAGTTGTTTAAACTGTTGATCCTGTGCCAGAAACTGCCATTTAAAATACTCTCTAAGCCGGTTAAAAGTCTCTTCGGAGACCTCAATGCGGCTTAAATGAATGCGGCGGTTTTGCAAAAAACGATACAGAAAATGAAACTCCTGCTTATCTTGTCTGAGCAGACGAATTAAGCCGGAATCATGATGCTGATAATGATAAATTTCATCACCGAATTGTATGGCGCTGTGTCCACCACTGGAATTACCCTCGCTCGCTTCCAAATAAAGATATTCAAACGAGGCCGCCAAAGCGGCATCCGAAAATATCGCCAAAAGGAAGAGTCTTATAAAAAAAGGCTTCAAGCTAAAACGCAGGGTTAACACGTAAAAACGCTGAAGCCTTTTATAATCAACGGGTAAATCAAGACAGGATGTTATTCTTCAGCCTCATAACCAGTCTGAATTTCTTTCATTTTTTCGGCATCGCCGCCGGCAAAATTCTTTTTGTAGGTTTCATAAGCAATGCCTTCTACATTGGCTTTTTTCAAACCCTTCCCGATACCCAAATAAGTCAATGAATCTTGATCCCAGTTAGTCACGCCTTGTTTTGCCGCAATATCACTCAAACCCTTAAGGAAAGCATTATAACCCGCTTCGGGCTTGGATGATTTAACATAAGCCATTGTGTAATCAGCGACTTCATTTTGGTATTTTTTGCTTTTCCCTGAAACTGAAGAAGGGCTGCTAATGATGGAACTGGTCGAGTCTGAAATACTTTTTGAACTGTCTGAAAAAGAACAGCCAGTAATAGTAACCGATAGACCAAAGAGAGCCGAATAAAGCAGTGCCTGTTTTAAATAACCTGAATATAAACTCATAATATTTCCTGTAGGATTAACGAAAGAAAAAGGGGTAGTCAAGAATTAATAAGATTGGAATTTTTATTCGGCCTGCGCCACACCCGATTCTTTCTGGGCAGTCCAAATTCGATAATGCACCTCAAAATCGACTGGCACATAAACGACAACGGGTAATTTGCTGTTGTAGCGTAGTAAATTTCCATCGGCATGCACCGTTACAAAGGCATCTTGTTCTTTTTTGTCAGGCGGACAGGCCATCAGTGTTGATGCAGGGCCTTGCACTGATTTGAGAACAAAGTAGGGAAAGCCCCATCCTTGTGCGACTTCTTCAGTTAGCTGCCCGCCAAACCAGTGATGATTACAATCCACTTTACTTGTTTTGCCGATAATTATTTCAAGTTTATGGGCCTCTTCATCGGCCTGCGGTTGGAGATGAATAACCATTCTTTTATAACCGTCCTCTGCCGGAGGATAAGGCTTCATGTCATAAGAGTTCGCAAAAACAGACGTGCTGAGCAGTAAAAAACCGCTAATCACAAGAAAATTGGCATAACGTTGATTCATCTAATCACCTCATTACCCATCGCATTGAAAAACAGGCTATATGCTAATTCATCCGTTATTACTTGTAACTTCTTTTTTCCTGCGGCTATCAATAAAAAATAAAGTAAAATGATCAGTTTTACAACGTCTCAATTCGTCAATCTCAAACAGATATTAATAGGTATCCATGAAAAATTATAAAATTGCAGTGTTAGCCGGTGACGGTATCGGCCCGGAAATTACCCGAGAAGCCATCAAAGTACTTAAAGTTATTGAAGAACGCAATGATGTCACTTTTGAGCTAATGCCTGCTGCTTTCGGTGCCTGTGCCTACTTTGAATTTGGCGATGCCTTTCCGCAGTCAACCATTGATATTTGTGATCAGGCAGATGCCATTCTTAAAGGCACTATCGGTTTGAGCCATGAAGAATCCAAAAAAATTCCCATTGATAAACAGCCGGAACGCGGTGCCTTGCTGCCATTGCGTCGTCGTTACAATACTTATGCAAACTTCCGGCCGGTTTTTTTACCCAAGGCGTTAGGTCATTTTTCACCGCTAAAAGCTGAAATTATCGGTGAAGGCATTGATATTATTATGGTTCGTGAATTAGTGGGCGGCCTCTATTTTGGCAATAAAGAAACGGGGATTAACGAGCAAGGCTTACGCTATGTTAAAGAAACCTTGGAATATGATGAATTGCAGATCAGTCGTATTTTGCATCAAGCGTTTAAACTGGCCCAAAAACGCAAGAAAATACTCCACAATATCCACAAGAGTAATGTCTTAAAATCCAGCGTACTCTGGAATGAGATACTGGATGAAGTCGCTGTAAACTATCCGGACGTTGAAGTTATCCATCAATTGGTTGATTCGGCAGCGACCAACCTTTGCCTGAGACCGACTCAATTTGATGTCATGGTGATGGAAAACATGTTTGGCGACATTCTCAGTGATCAGGGCGGCGGTATTTTAGGTTCTCTGGGTCTGATGCCTTCTGCTTGTCTGGGTGACGACAAAGCTTACTACGAACCGTCACATGGCTCTGCACCCGACATTGCCGGTAAAAATATCGCCAACCCTTACTCCATGATTGGCTCGGTTGCCATGATGCTTGAAAACAGTTTTGATATGGCCGAAGAGGCAAAAAATGTGTGGGCAGCCATGCAGGGCGTTTTTGGCGATGGCTACTCAACCGCCGATCTTTCCAAGCCCGGCACTGGTGTCGTCATGATTAGCACCGTTGAATTTGGTGACAAGGTTGTAGAAAAACTGAGAGCCATGCCAAAAGTGTCCGGCTAATCAGGCTTTTTATTCACCACGAAGACACGAAGAAAGAAAATGTCGTGTCCCTTCGACCAGGCTCAGCGCAGGCTTTGTGGTAAAAAACTTCTAATAATTAAGGGCGAAGAGGCGATCTTCGCCTTTTTTGTTTGTGTACATAAGTTTGTTTTACCAATATATGTCGGCGTTTGCAATCCCGACTGAAACGTTTGAAGGCTTCAATAGCATTCAAAACGTAAGTAACAGGGTTACAGACCCCGTCACGCTTCAGTTCAAACCGACACTATTTGCAACTGAACCCAAACCCAGGATTATTTGCAAATGAAACACCGTTTCAATCAGTGGTTTGATTAAGCCAATCTCGCATCAATTGACGTCATATTGTCATATATTTCTGGTAAATTTAAGATAGACAAAACTTTATAAGGAATAAAATAATGCAATACAAGATACTAATTTTATTAAGCATTTTTATATCTGGAAATTGTAATGCAGCTTTATATAGCTTAGATAAATCGTCATTATATAGTAGCATAACTGGAGATACTCAACTGTCGGGTACCTTTTCGCTTAACCTTTCAATGTTCTCATTGCTAGGCCAAGCCCCTGTCGGTAATCTCTCATACGCAATAACTTCTGTAAATTTACAAGTTAATGACTCATTGATAACATTAAACGGGTTTGACTACCAATATATTCCCGGAATGCTTTCCCCTTGGAGTGTGTTGTCGAATGACAATATTAAACTTAACTCCGAAGGAGTAATTAATGGTATTAGCGCAGTATATCTGGGAATAACTCAATCTGGTTCCGGCAATAATTATTATCAATATAAAGAAGAATTTTTGAAACCAGTCTTTGTAAGTAATTCTACTTTTAATAATGTTGTTTTAGGGAGCAACTACTACCCTAGCTCTTTATTACTTACCTATGAGCTACATGAAGTTGTGTAATTATTCAGTCCCCTCACGTCAAAAACCTAAAAAGTTGGTTAAAAAAGCGC
>JBAXXH010000137.1:0-9356 GCA_037127995.1 Methylococcaceae bacterium
CCATACTCGCTCCAGTCATCAGGATACCATGAGTTTTGCAATGTTCTAAAGCATCGTTCAGGATGAGGCATCATAATGGTAAAGCGTCCATCGTTTGTCGTTAAGCCGGTAATGCCTAGCGGTGAGCCATTGGGGTTGGCCGGAAAATCGGTAGTTACCGCACCGTAGTTATCAACATAACACAAGGCAACCGCTTGTGCATCAAGTGCCGTCTGGGGATCAACACTAAATTCAGCCCGGCCTTCACCGTGGGCAATGGCAACCGGCATTCTGGAGCCTTCCATGCCTGCCAATAATATGGACGGTGATTTTTGCACTTCCACCATGGCGACCCTGGCTTCAAACTGTTCCGAGGTGTTGCGCATAAAGCGCGGCCAATGCTCGGCACCCGGAATAATTTCTTTTAAGCCTGACATCATCTGGCAACCGTTACAAACTCCCAAACCGAAGGTATCCGAACGTTTAAAAAATGCCGCAAATTCGTCTCTGGCGCGAGGGTTGAAAAGAATGGATTTGGCCCAGCCACCGCCCGCCCCCAATACATCACCATAAGAAAAACCACCACAGGCAACCAGTCCGGTAAAATCACGCAAACTCACTCGCCCATGAATAATATCAGTCATGTGGACATCAATACTGGTAAAACCGGCACGATCAAACGCCGCCGCCATTTCTACATGGCCGTTGACGCCTTGCTCACGCAAGATGGCCACTTTGGGTCTGGGTGCTGACAAGAAAGGCGCGGTGACATCTTCATTAACTGCAAACGTTAAGGAGGCCGTTAAGCCCGGGTCATTATCATCGGCGATACGATCAAACTGTTGTTTGGCGCAATCGGGGTTATCACGCAAGGCCTGCATCCGGTAACTGACTTCTGACCAGAGGGTTTGTAATTCAGCGCGGCAGGCTGAAAACACAATATCGCCTTTATAATGAAGGGTTAATTGCGGTTCTTTTACTACCTTGCCTATTAAGAAAGTGCAGTCTTTTAATTCCGATTGCTGTAATAAATCAATAACCTCATTACAATCGCTGGCACGAGTTTGCAATACCGCACCCAGTTCTTCATTAAACAAGATGGACAAAACATTATCACCCAAGGCATTTAATGATAAGGAAACGCCCAGTCGGCTGGCAAACATCATTTCTGATATCGTAGTTAATAAGCCGCCGTCAGAACGGTCATGATAGCTAAGTAATATGCCTTTGTTATTGAGTGTTTGAACTGAAGTAAACAAGCCTTTTAATAAGCTTGAATCGTCTAAATCGGGACAGTCATTGCCCATTTGATTATAAACTTGTGCCAACACCGAACCGCCCAAACGATTTTTACCGGCACCCAAATCAATGAGGATTAATACGCTGTCTTCAATGTCTTGTAGTTGGGGTGTCAAGGTTTTGCTGACATCGATAACGGGTGCAAACGCAGTAACCACCAACGACAACGGTGAAGTCATTACTTTTTCATCGGCGTTATCTTTCCAGACGGTTTTCATGGATAACGAATCTTTTCCTACCGGTATGGCAATACCCAGCTCGGGACATAATTCCATGCCGACTGTTTTAACTGTGTCAAACAACGCGGCATCTTCACCCTGATAACCTGCCGCTGCCATCCAGTTGGCAGAAATTTTAATTTTATTAAGTGATTCTATGCGGGCTGCCGCCAGATTGGTGATGGCCTCCCCTATCGCCATACGACCCGATGCAGGCGCATTAATCACCGCAATCGGTGAGCGTTCACCCATTGCCATGGCTTCACCGGTCAGGGCATAAAAACCGGAGGCCGTGACGGCAACATCAGCCACCGGTATTTGCCACGGGCCGACCATTTGATCACGCGCAACCAATCCGGTTACCGATCGGTCACCGATATGAATAAGAAAACTTTTATCAGCAACCGCCGGAAAAGACAATACCCGCTTAACGGCTTCTTGTAGAGTCACGCCACTAAAGTCCAGCGCCTTTGTGTCAGGCTTTATATGTCGGGCATTCCGGTGCAGTTTGGGTGGTTTGCCAAACAATATGGACATAGGAATATCAACCGGTTTATCGCCCAGTAAAGCGTCATTGAGCAAGAGATGCTCTTGTTCTGTGGCGACACCTATAACGGCATGCAGGCAATGTTCGCGCTCACAAAAAGCATTAAACAAAGGGAGCGATTCGGGTTTAATGGCAACGACATAACGTTCTTGCGCTTCATTGCACCAGATTTGCATGGGTGACATGCCTTTGTCGGCATTGTGTACATTGCGTAATTCAAATTGTCCACCGCGCAGACAATCATGGATAATTTCAGGAACGGCATTGGATAAGCCGCCAGCACCAATATCATGGATGGAAATAATCGGCGTATCGTTACCCATTGAATTGCAATGATTAATTACTTCCTGGCAACGACGTTCCATTTCTGGATTTTCGCGTTGTACCGAGGCAAAATCAAGATTTTCACAACCGGCACCGGAAGCTTGTGAAGACGCTGCGCCACCACCCAAGCCAATGAGCATGGCCGGGCCACCCAAGATAATGATTAAGGAACCGGCGGGAATGGGGTGTTTATCGACCAGCATCGGGCGAATGTTGCCCATGCCGCCGGCAATCATGATGGGTTTATGATATCCCTTAAATTCATGGCCGTTGCTTCCCGGTGCCGGTTGCTCAAAGCTGCGAAAATAACCGGCGATATTAGGCCTGCCAAATTCATTATTAAAAGCGGCACCGCCTAAGGGGCCTTCAAGCATAATGTCTAAAGCAGAAGCGATACGTTCCGGTTTGCCGTTGTCTTGTTCCCAAGGTTGAATAAATCCGGGGATTTTCAAATGCGACACGGAAAATCCGGTCAAACCCGCTTTTGTCGCCGAACCTCTTCCGGTTGCGCCTTCATCACGAATTTCACCACCCGAACCGGTTGCAGCACCCGGAAAAGGAGAAATGGCGGTCGGATGATTGTGGGTTTCGACTTTCATCAGTAAATGCACGTCTTCTTCGATATAACTGTATTCGCCCGTCCGGGCGTTGCGAAGAAAAACCTGCGCTTTGGAACCTGCGGCCACCGAAGCATTGTCATGGTAGGCGGATAAAATGCCTTCAGGACTTTTATCGGCCGTGTTTCGTATCATGCTAAATAAAGACCGGGCTTGCTCTACCCCATCAATCGTCCAATCAGCATTAAAAATTTTATGGCGGCAATGTTCGGAATTGGCTTGAGCGAACATCATCAGTTCAACATCCGTCGGGTTTCTGCCAAGATTTTGAAAGCCGGAGCATAAATAATAAATTTCATCATCCGACAACGCCATGCCGAGTTCTGCATTCGCTTTAACCAGTGCATCTCGACCTTGCTCGATGAGTTTGATGCTGACCAAGGGTTTGGGCGCGTGTTGAGTAAATAAATCCGGCTCGGCATGATCAGCTAAAACCGCTTGGGTCATGCGGTCGTGCAGTAAAGTTGATAGCCGGATTTTAACTGCTGTTGACAAGGGTTTGCCGGCTATCAAGGCGTATTCAATACCCCGTTCTATACGCTTGATGGCATACAACCCGCAACGCTGGGCAATCTCTGTAGCTTTGCTGGACCAGGGTGACAGGGTGCCTGAGCGGGGGACGATCAGAAGGACTTCAGCATCCTCTTGAGTGCTTGCCGGTGGCAGGGAACCATAAGCCAATAACTGGTTTAAGAGGGCGAATTGGTTATCATCCAGAGCCTGTTCAACATCTACAAAGTGAATAAACCGTGCCGAAATGGCAGTGATATTGGGCTCTATAGCCTGTAATTCAGACAGTAGTCTTTTTACACGAAAGTCTGATAATGCAGATGTTCCAGGGATTTTTAACATGTAATAAAACAATAAAGGTAAGTTCAGATTAGCGCAACGTAACCCGATACAAGCGGTTGCGGTTGTTAGGTTGGGTCGCTACGCTAACCCAACCCGATAAAGTTAAGTTATTTATTGGCCAAATCAGCTTTAATGGTATTTTCCAAAAGAGTAAGTAACTTAACGCTGGCCGCATCAGACAATAGTTGCCGGTCTTTATCAGCGACCGTTATATCAGTCTGTTGATTATTTTCTTCCAGCTTTAACAGATAGGTCTGTTCATTACTTTGAATTCCCCTGAACATAAACACAACTTCGTCCAAGAAGGATTCATCTTTGAGTGTTTGCTCATCAGGGTCATATTGAACGGTAATCTGTTTTGCTTCCTGATTGCGTTCGGTGACTTCAATGGCTTTTCGGCTTAATGCTTTATTGACCATGCGCCAGGCATTGATAAAGGGCACATTAATACGCAAACGATTTTCGGCCTCAGTCGCTTTAATGCGTTCAACCGTAATGGCTGTGTTGGGTATTACCGTTTCGGTTTCTGCTGAACTAACGGGTACAGGCGAAGGCGATTCTTTTGTTGCCGGGGCTGTAGCCGGGGCTGCCGTTTCTTCAGTCGTGGCATTAACAGCGGTCGCCGGCACAGCGGCTTCAGCATCAGTAATAAGGGGAGGCGCGGTTGGCGTCGCTGTGGACAAACCCGGGATATGACTTTTCTTCAAATCCTCAGGCAAAATCAGCGGTGGAATTTCAGTGGTGTACTGATAGTCTTTTTCTTTATCCGGAAATAAAGTTTTAACATAACTACACCCCGACACATTAAGCAGTACCGTTGCAGCAATGATGAGCAAACCCGTTTTAATATTCATTAAATAACTTCAGCCTTGTGCATGGCGGCACGCACTACCGCAAAACAATCTTCTGTAAGCCAGGTTAAAGGCAAGCGAATACCTTTTTCCATCAAACCCATTTCAGCAACTGCCCATTTAACCGGAATCGGGTTGGATTGAACAAACAAATATTCATGTAAGTCGGCCAGTTTTTTGTCTATTGCCAAGGCGGTCTCTTTATCACCCGCCATGGCTGCCCTAATCATTTCATGTACAAGACGTGGGGCAACGTTACCGGTTACGGTAATGCTACCGTTACCGCCCAATAAACAAAACTCAAGACTGGTCGCGTCATCACCGGTATAAATTGCAAAATTGTCACCGGTTAAATCACGTATTATTTGGACTCTGGACAGGTCACCGGTAGCTTCTTTAACGCCGACAATATGCGGGATATGGGACAAGCGACCGACGGTTTCAGGTAACATATCGCAGGCGGTTCGCCCCGGCACATTATATAAAATCTGTGGTATATCAACCGCTTCTGCAATGGCTTTGTAATGCAGATACAAACCTTCCTGAGTCGGTTTGTTGTAATAGGGCGTTACAATCAGGCAGGCATCAGCCCCGGCTTGTTTAGCTTTACGCGTTAGCGTAATGGCTTCCGTGGTTGAGTTTGCACCCGTTCCGGCAATAACCGGAATTCTGCCGCCGACATAGTCAACAACTGATTTAATCATGTCACAGTGTTCGTCTTCGTCAAGGGTTGCAGACTCCCCCGTTGTACCTACCGCAACCAAGGCATCAGTGCCTTGTTTAATATGATACTCAACTAATTTTTTTAGACTTTCCTTGTCTAGTTCACCGCTTTCATACATCGGTGTGACTAACGCTACGATACTACCTTGAATCATGAAATCTCTCGATCAGAATTGATACGGTTACAAAACTTCGGCCATTATAACAAGCAAATACATAAAATAGGTATAAGGTGCAAAACTCAATACTAAAAGAGCCTGCGCATTATGTTTTGTATCGGGCTAAAAAACTATCGGGGGCTGGAATAAAATTTTAGTGTTTGTAACGACTCAGCCGTAAAAAAAATAGAACGCGGATGACACGGATTTAACGGATAGACACGGATAAGGGAAGTTTTTAAGCTCATGAAAACAATACCAATCGGGATTTGCAAAGCCCGACTGAAACGTTTATTTATCGATGCACATGAAATAACTTAGGCATCTTGCCCACTCTCCCACCGGGAGAGGGGTGAGGATATAAATAGTCAGGTTATTTCATGCACGTTCCTAAGCGACTGCTTTGTTGCTGACTGGATAATTTGACAGGCTGATTATTCTCGCCCAGACCTCTGGAAATTTCCCGAGCTATCATTTCATTTGCTTCTGTACTCACCGAATGCCGATCACGTCCGGAACTTTTAAGCACAGGCAAAAAACAAACGTGCACTTCAATTTTATCCATACTTAACATATTTATTAAATGCGGAAGAAAATCATCCTCACCAATAAACGGAGCTTGTTGTTTGGCTACCCCCTGATATTGAAGTGCTATCGGTTGAATAACCGACCGGGTTAGTAGCGCCGGTTGAAATAAAGATGCATGAAAGCTTAAAACCTCATCACCCTGAGTCGTTGTGCCTTCAGGAAAAGCAACAATATTTCGGTTTTGTTTTAAAATCCACGCCATCTTTTCTGTGGTTGCCTTAATCTGTTTTTTGTTACCTCTGCGGATAAAAATAGTACCGGCCTGTTCAGCCAAATAACCGATAACCGGCCAACTTAAAATATCACTCTTGGCGACAAAATAAGCAGGCAAATACTGACCGATAACAATAATATCCAGCCAGGAAATGTGATTACTCACCAACAGTGCTGTTTGTATCGGCAGTTCACCTTCTTGGGTGATGCGAAGATTCATAATGGCACTGAATCTTTTTAGCCAATGCATTTTTAACGCATCGCGTTTACTTTTGGCAATTTTTGCCGTAAACAACACATCAAGCGCAAGAAAAATAACGCCTGCAATTAGTAAACCATAGCTAAATAACAGGATAATTAGGGTCAGTTTATAAAGCAGTCGCAGTTTCAATTTCATTAGTCACCTGATAGCCTCTCATATAGTGTTTGCTGTAACGATCTTTTAATTGATCCAGTGGCAACAACACAAATAAATCCATACAATTAAAGGCTTCATCCCAATAAGGTTCACCGCAAATCAAGGCGCCAAAACGTAAATAGGCCTTAAGTAAGGGTGGAATACCGGACTCATCCCGTTGGCATCGTAATGCCTGGGGAACCGAAATACTGGGTACAACCTGAAGCGAGGCGGGTGCCCTGTTTTTGTCATCGATATTTCGATAAACCGCTTCCACAGCAAACCCGCTGGGACCGGGGGTGATACTGGCACAACCCAGCAAATAATTAAACTCGCCTTCCAGTGCGTATTGCACCAATGCCGACCACAGAGTGGTTAACACCGCGCCGCCGCGAAAATCAGGATCTATGCAAGTCCGGCCTATTTCCAAAAAACGACCCGGCAATGCCAACACTTGATCCAGCTTAAATTCATCCTGCGAATAAAACCGGCCCAGTCGTTTGGCCTGATCCTGGTTTAACAAGCGCGTGTAGCCGACTATTTTTTTATTGATATTGTCATAAACAATCAAATGATCACAATAACTGTCAACCTCATCGTAATCCAGACCTTCGGATTCCGTTTTGAGTTTTGCCCCCATTTCTTGGGCAAAAACCCGGTAACGCAAAGCCTGGGCTTCTTTTATCAAAGCCTCCGAGTCTGCCAAAAAACAATCCAGTTTTTTAGTCGGTTTACCAAGTATTTCTGTATCTATTTTTTTCATGAGTAATCACGCAGCTGAAATAAAGATGCGGATACAATAATCAACCAAGGTTTCAGTTTGATGTCAAATTTGTGAACATACGATGACAGTCAGATTAAATTTTTATGACAAGCCACGATGTAAGCGACAAGGAGAAATATCAATAGGCCTGCGCCCGTATTATTTTGTTAATTTTGTTATTTTTTCCGTAAGCAAATACTAAGGTCTTGAAAAATCACCTGCCAAAATTTAAACGCTTTTGGCAATTTCCTGCTTTATAGTAAGGCGTGCCGAAAATACGGATAGAAGCTTACAAAATTGACCCCACAAACAATGGATACTGTCCGGTCTGTTGTTTTTATAACCGACAAAGCGGCTCTATTCCCGTATAATCACTTTATTTTTGCACTGGATTTACGTTCCGGTTAGCAACGAGGCAGTAACATGAATCAAATAGTCGTTTGTGCTTTATATAAATTTGTCACCCTGGAAAATTTTCAGAGCCTACGTCAACCGCTACATAATGTACTGGAAGCCAATCAGGTACGCGGTACATTGCTGCTGGCCAACGAAGGCATTAATGGCACCATAGCCGGCTCGCGTGCCGGCATCAACAAGGTGCTAAATTGGTTGCGCAATGACCCGCGCCTGTCTGATATAGACTATAAAGAATCCTTTACCGATAGTATGCCCTTCAACCGCGCCAAGGTTAAACTTAAAAAAGAGATAGTCACCCTGGGCGTGGAAGGCATTGATCCTAAACGGGTTGTCGGCACCTACGTTAGCCCCGTTGATTGGAACCAACTCATTTCTGATCCCGAGGTGATTGTGGTAGACACGCGTAATGACTATGAGTTTAAGGTGGGTACGTTTAAAAATGCCATTAACCCGAACACCGAAAGCTTCCGTGAGTTCCCCCGCTTTGTTAAGGAAATCCTTAGCCCCGAAAAACACAAAAAAATCGCCATGTTTTGCACCGGCGGAATTCGTTGTGAAAAATCGACGGCTTTTCTAAAAGAACAAGGTTTTGACGAGGTTTATCATCTTAAAGGCGGCATTTTAAAATACCTGGAAGAAGTCCCGGCGACAGAAACGCTATGGGAAGGTGAGTGTTTTGTTTTTGATGAACGGGTAACAGTTAACCTGCAACTTGAAAAAGGCAATTACGATCAATGTAACGCATGTCGCTTACCGATTACCGAAGTCGACAAGGCCAGTGATAAATACCGGCAAGGGGTTAGTTGTCCGCATTGTTTTGATAAAGTCACCGATGTTCAAAAATCCCGTTTTAGGGAACGTGAAAAACAAATGGAGTTAGCCAGGCAGCGGGGGGAAGCCCATATCGGGGCTGATGCTGCCAAGTCGCTTATTGCCAAGCGTGAAGCCAAGTTACAGCGACAACAAAAAGTTTTACGGGAACAGATCCGGAACGCATAACGTTTATAAGTGCCAAGGCCATAAGCCTGAAAACAATTCATCCACGAAAACCAAAAGCATACGCTTTTAGGCGGCACAAAATAAAGCAGGCTGTTAATTTATTCACCTCCCCCTTTGGATACGTGGCGGTGAATAATTACGATTCAACGGCAACGCTGTGAATAGTCAGTCAACAAATTTAGTACACTAAAAGCAGTCGTGTTACTCGTTTATTCTGTCTTCAGGTTATAATGACTGAAACAAATAAGCAGGGATATACCCCTTCGCTTTTTATGAGTGATTCAGCGGTGGTTACCGCTCTATTGCCTTTCGATAAAACCCAAAAATCTCACTGATTACCATAAGAGTTGCCCAGCTAAAATATGACAAAAAAACTTTATATTCAAACCAACGGTTGCCAAATGAACGAGT
>JBAXXH010000138.1:0-9201 GCA_037127995.1 Methylococcaceae bacterium
ATTTTACCGCATTACAACCACTACTTGCTCAAGTTATTTCGTGCTCGTTCCTTAAGCCGATGTGTTTACAACACAAAGGCGGCATATTTCTGCGCTCGGATGGCGGAGATCGGTTGGACCTGTTGGTGTTGCAGGGTAACTTTAGCGACGAATTCATCCAAAAAGAACAGCATATTGCCTGTGGCAGTTGCTTGTGCGGTCGCGCCGCCGTTTCAGGCGAGTTATTGGTGTCCGACGATTGTTTTTGTGATCCCCGTCATGAACACTCATTCGCCGACATGCAGGCACACGGCCATTACATTGTGCCCATCATCTCCGCCGGAGAAGCGCTTGGGGTGTTATTTCTTTATACCGATCCCTATCCCGCCCAAAACGATAGCCGCTTGACCATGCTGAAACAAGTGGGGGAAATGCTGGCCCTCGCCATTCTTCAGGAACAGGCGAAAGTCTCGCTGGAGAATGCGCGGGACATGGCGACGCAGGCGGCATTGGCAAAAAGTGAGTTTTTAGCCAATATGAGCCATGAAATCCGGACGCCGATGAACGGCGTGCTGGGCATGCTGGATTTGCTGCGTGATACCAATATGTCGCGCAGTCAATGGGATCTGCTGGAAATGGCTTACTCCTCGGCGGAAGCCCTGTTGGCAATCCTCAATGATATTTTGGACTTCTCCAAACTGGAGGCAGGCAAGCTTGAAGTGGAACAGATTGATTTCAATCTCGCTACGCTGGTTGAGGACGTTTGCAGTCTGCTTGCGGCCCGTGCCCATAGCAAGGATCTGGAGTTAAACTGCTTTATGCCGGTTGCCATGCCACGCTGTTGGAAAGGCGACCCAACCCGCATTCGCCAGGTGCTGACTAATTTGCTCGGCAATGCCATTAAGTTTACCGAACACGGTGAAGTTTCGGTGACTGTCAAGCACACGTCCGGCAACCAAGGGCCCGATCATTTTCGTTTCGAAGTGCGCGATACGGGCGTGGGCATTGCTCCCGAAGCGCAAGCGCACCTGTTTCAACCGTTTTCCCAGGCCGAGACCAACACGGCCAGACGCTTTGGGGGCACCGGGCTCGGCCTTTCCATCAGCAAAACCCTGGTTGAATTGATGGGCAGGACGGTTGGCTTGGAGAGCGCCCTAGGACTCGGCGCGTGTTTCTGGTTTACGTTGCCGTTAACCTTGAGCGAAGCACAAATGCTAGATGTACCACCCCTGGATATAACCGGAAAACGGGTGCTGGTGGTGGACGATAACGCTACCAACCGGACTATCCTTCAGCATTATTTAATTCATTGGGGGTTTGCCGTTGGGCAAGTGGACAGTGGCCGTGCCGCGCTCATCGAATTGGAATGCGCCATTGCCAATGGCACACCCTACGACGTAGCCCTTTTGGATATGCACATGCCGGAAATGGATGGCTTGACCTTAGCTCGGATTATCACCGAAACCCCCACGTTAACCGGAATACCGCGCATTTTGCTGTCTTCCGGAGGGCTACTTGGAGATAGCGAGCGTCAGTCTCTGGGCTTTACCCTGAGTTTACTCAAACCGGTACGGCAATCCCAGCTTTTTGATGCCATTGCCAACGCCTTATACGCTTACGTGTGCGTTGCGCCAGAGCAAGCAAAAACCGAAACAGCCGTCCCCAGTTATCAGGGGAAAAAACTGTTGGTGGTCGAAGACAATAAAGTAAACCAGAAGGTCATTACCGGGATGCTCGCCAAGTTTCAGCTGGTACCTGATATTGCCGATAACGGGCAATTGGCTCTGGACAAGTTGGTGCAAAGCACCTATGATCTTGTTTTGATGGATTGTCAAATGCCGGTGTTGGACGGCTATCAGGCTGTACGCGAACTCCGGCGACGGGAAATGGAGCAGGGCTTGCCCCCCCGCCAAGCGGTTGTGGCCCTTACCGCCCATGCCGGTACCGGCGAACGTGAAAAATGCCTGGCTGCCGGCATGGACGATTACTTGACTAAACCGGTCACTTGGGCCAGTTTAGCGGAAACTCTGGCACGCTGGCTAGGTACACCCGTCTTTGAAAGCGAACAGCGCCCGGCACTTGAACAAGGCGTGGGCGATGTGGTCTGGGATAAGGCGGCGGCTCTTAAAGGACTGGGCGGCGATGAAGACTTGCTCCGCGATCTGATGGTCTCATTTCTCGGGGAAATACCCGGGCAATTATCCGCTATCCAGATTGCGCAAAAACAGGGTAATCTTCCCGCATTGGCCGATGCAGCCCATGCCATCAAAGGCGCGGTGAGCTATTTTTACGCTGTAGTCATAAAGGATTGTGCAGTCCGCCTGGAACAGGCGGCACGCGACAAGCATAATGCAGATTATCGGCAAATGGCCGAGGTTTTAGTGAATGCCGTCGCGCGGTTAATGGAAACGCTTCGCCAATTTATGGATAAAAACCCACGATGAATGAATTAGACGTTCCGCTAAAAGGCAGGCACACGAGGAGCCTCCTACGCCACGTAAAAACATTGACTGAGCTACTATAGGATTATGCGCATACTTATTGTTGATGATATGGCGACTTCTCGCATGGTGTTAGAGCGCTCCTTTAAAAAATGGGGGTACGAGACCGTTTCTGTCGATAACATTGATGCAGCAACCCAACTGCTTTTGAGCGGTTCTATCCAGTTCGTAGTAACCGACTGGGTCATGCCGGGCGGCGATGGCCCCACTCTATGTCGCAGAATCCGCGCATTAAACCAGCCGTTTTATATCTATATCATACTCGTCACGTCTCTGGAAGGTTCGCAATCTCTAGTCGATGGTATGGAGGCGGGAGCGGACGATTTTATCCATAAACCCATCCGAATGAACGAGCTTTTGGCACGCATCAGGGCTGGAGAGCGGGTGTTGCAACTGGAAAAGAGCCTTCAGGATCGCAATATCAAGTTACAGGAACTCAGCGACAGTTTGTTAGCCGCGCAAAAAATCATCACGTGGGATCTGCAATTGGCGGGAACTATGCAGCGCTGTCTCTTACCCACTGCTTCGTCAAGCCTGCAAGGCGTTGCCATTGATTGTCTGTTTTGTCCTTCTGTTCATGTTTCGGGCGATATTTTTAATTTTTTCCGCCTGGACGAGGATCATGTCGGTTTTTATGCGATCGATGTATCCGGGCACGGCGTTGCCGCTGCGATGTTGTCCTCCAGGCTTAGCCAGCTGCTGACGCCCGAGATGAATCGGGGTAGCCCGCTTAAATACAGTCTGCCGGAAGCGCCCTACTATGGGATCGTGAAGCCGTCATCTGCCGTTATTGAAGCGCTCAACCTTCAGTTCCAAATGGATGACATCCATACCCTATACTTTACCATGGTCTATGGGGTCATAAACACGCGTTTGCGAACCATTGATATATGTCAGGCGGGACATCCGAACCCCATTTATTTGCCCACAGAAGGTAACGCCCAATTCATCGGCGCGGGCGGTTTTCCTGTTGGCATCACGACCTTGGCAGAGTATGAGCCCATTAATTTGAGTTATGCAGCAGGGGATCGCCTGTTTTTTTACTCGGATGGGATTACAGAGTGTATGAATAGTCAAGAAGAGATGTTCGGACCTGAGCGTTTGTTGATATTTGTCGAGGAAACCCGTGAATTACCCATGCGCGAAGTCTTAACCGGGCTCGAAGAGCAGATGCGTTTATGGCGGGGAAGTAACGAGTTCGAGGATGATATTTCTGTTTTAGCGTTGGAAATGTCTGTGTACGCCTAGTATTATTCAAGGATTCAGATTCAAACAAGAATTTAATGGTATGAGCGTTTCCTGAGTACCCCGGAATCCGGAGTCGGCGGGTTGATTGACGATGTGCAAGCACCACTCTGTGAGACGCGACAACAACAACTCCACGATACCGTCCGACTTGGATGCTAACAAAAAGTAGGCAAAGCCATGAACCGAATTAGTTTAACAATTGTCAGTAGTTTAGAGAACTCCCGGCTGGTTGGTTTGTGCGCCAGGGAAATAGCTTGCCGGACATTTAACGATGAAGCGCTCGCTGAAATTGAACTGGCTACTGTCGAAGCGGTTAACAATTGTATTGAACATGCGTGCGCCGGATCCGATAAACACCAAATCACTATTGAGTTTTTGCTGAGCGAAGATCGTTTGTCCATCGAATTGATTGATCAAGGAAAGGCAATAGAGCCAGAATGGTTGGATAATCTTAACGCCAATTTCGATTGCGACGATACCGATCTTGAAAATCTGTCTGAAAGTGGCAGGGGGCTTAAAATTGTGAAAAGCTGCATGGACGAAGTGAGTTATCAAAACAGGAATGAACATAATCGTTGGCTATTGATTAAGTACACTGGCGCTGATAGGAACTAATGTGGTAGCGTTTGTCCACGGTGCGTTACCACTTTGGGCGGGTATTTTTCTGAACAGGCAGTATTTCTTTGAGATTTTTTCACAAACCCGCCGCCTTAGGAACAGTGACGTCATTAGAACGATCTAGCTTTCTACTATTAAGAGCTACAATACCAACTTTCAGCTGGTCAGTTAGCCGATACTTGTTGACTTAACGCTGAGCACACCTGCAATGGAGGAAATTCTATGTCCCCGAAAACGATGAACCCGCAGCAAATGCGTTCCGATCTCGTAACACGCATACGTCACAATGCCCGTTATGGACTAGGTATCGGCGACGATCAATTAACGAATCAGGAAGCCTTTGAGGCAATGGCCCGCACACTCAGAGAGAAGCTGATCGATGGCATGCTGGATACCGAGGCGAGGTATACAAGTCAAGGCGCAAAACGGCTTTATTACCTATCAATGGAATTTCTGATGGGCAGAGCGCTCGGCAATGGCCTTTACAACTTGGGGTTGCTGGAAGTTTGCCGGGATGCCTTGTTGGATATGGGCATAGACCTTGAGGAGGTACGTCAGGCCGAACCGGATGCGGCGCTCGGAAACGGTGGCTTGGGCCGTCTGGCCGCCTGTTTTCTGGATTCATTGGCTACTCTCGGTCTGGCCGGTTACGGCTACGGACTTTTATATGAGTTTGGGTTGTTTCGGCAGGAGATCCGCAACGGCTATCAAACGGAAAAACCGGATCACTGGAATGCCTTGGGGTCGCCCTGGATGATTGAACGACCCGAGGAAGCCTGCATCGTGCCGATTTATGGGCGTATTGAACATGGAGTCGACGTAGATGGAGGTTATAATCCGATGTGGCTGGACTGGCAAGTACTGGTGGGAGTGCCTTCCGATTTGCCGGTGCCAGGCTATGGCGGGCACACAGTCAATTTTCTGCGGCTTTATTCGGCGCGTTCGTCGCAGGATTTCGACATGCAAATATTCAATGAGGGCGACTATTTGCGTGCCGTGGAGCAGAAGATTTCTTCAGAAACCGTCTCCAAAATTCTTTATCCGGCAGATACAGTACAAAGCGGCAAGGAACTTCGCTTGCTGCAGGAATATTTTCTGGTAGCTTGCACGTTGCGGGATATTTTTCGGCGCTACAAGAAGGAATATGGCGATGAGGCCATCGCTGTGCTGCCCACGAAAGTCGCGATACAGCTTAATGACACCCATCCTGCGCTAACGGTCGCGGAACTCATGCGCATGCTGATTGATGAGGAGCACTTCGAATGGGACGATGCCTGGGAACTGACCCAGGCGACGCTGGGCTATACCAACCACACGTTGCTTCCGGAAGCATTGGAGAAGTGGGCGGTGCCGCTATTCGAGAAGGTCTTGCCTCGCCATCTGCAAATCATCTTTGAAATCAATCGGCGTTTTCTGGCGCAAGTCGAGGCACGCTGGCCGGGCGATACCGAAAAATTGGCTTGGATGTCCATTATCGAAGAAGCCGAAACTAAACAAGTGCGCATGGCCAATTTGGCCATCATCGGCAGCCACTCGGTAAACGGCGTGGCAAAGCTGCACTCCGATTTAGTTAAAACAAATCTGGTTCCGGATTTTTTCGCCCTTTGGCCGGAGAAATTCAACAACAAAACTAATGGCGTAACACCCAGGCGCTGGCTGCTGAAGGCGAATCCAGTGCTGGCGGGCCTGATTTCAGAAACCATTGGCGAGGGATGGATTACTGATCTGGACAAGCTGCGTGCTTTGGAGCTCCATGTGGACAATCCGGCATTCAGGTCGGCATTTCTCGAAGTTAAACTGAATAATAAGCGACAGTTAGCTGAAACGGTATGGGAAACAAACCGGGTGCGTGTGGATCCGTTGGCGCTGTTCGACATCCAGATCAAACGTATGCACGAATACAAACGGCAACTCCTGAATCTCTTGCACATCGTCTTCCTGTACCTTGTCATCGTCGAAGAGGGGATGCAATTGCCCACGCCGCGCGTGTGTATCTTCGCAGGTAAAGCTGCACCCGGTTATTGGGCGGCCAAGCAGATCATCAAGCTTATCAACAATGTTGCGCAGTGCGTCAATAACGACCCGCGCGTCCGCGACCAACTCAAGGTCGTATTTATTCCCGACTACCGTGTTTCGCTGGCGGAACGCATTATCCCTGCCGCTGATTTATCGGAACAGATTTCAACCGCAGGTATGGAAGCTTCTGGCACCGGCAACATGAAACTGGCGATGAACGGTGCCTTGACAATAGGCACATTGGACGGCGCGAATATCGAAATTCTTGAAGAAGTGGGGGCTGATAACATTTACATCTTTGGCCTTAAGGCGGAAGAAATTTTAGATATGCGGCAACACAACCGCTATCGACCGGAAGACTATTACCACCGTAGCGAACGCGTGAAGCGCGTACTGGACGCGATCAAAAGTGACATGTTTTGCGCCGGAGAACCGGGTCTTTTTGAATGGATATTCAATACGCTGGTTCATGAGGGCGACTATTATTTCCACCTAGCGGATTTCGATGCCTATGTCGAGGCCCAGACCAAAGCAGCCTGGGATTTTTCGCAACCGTCCCTGTGGTCGCGCAAGGCTATTTTAAATGTCGCGCGGATGGGCAAGTTTTCCAGCGATCGCACTATTCGGGAATACGCTCAGGAAATCTGGGGAATGTTATAGACATGTTCTCCGAGAGAAAATTTTTTGTGGGAGCGGGTTTTAACCAGCGACAGACCTCGCGGAGGAAAGCCAATTTATACGGTGAGCTAACCTAAATGGGGATTGCTCTATGAATCGAAACGGCAGTAAAAGGAAACCAAAATGAAATTTGATGAACGCCAAGAACAAGAAGCCATGGTCATCAGACCGCTGGAAAAACGACTGGACTCCTACGTGGCCGAGGAATTCAAAATTCACATGAAAAATATTGTACATAATGGCCATCTACAAATCGTGCTTGACTTGAGCGAGGTTGAGTTCGTTGACAGTAGTGGACTGGGTGCCATCATCGCTACGATGATGGCACTACGTCCACAAGGCCAGTTGATGGTCTGTAATCTCAAGGATAACGTAATAGCCTTATTCCGCCTGACCCGAATGGATCGGGTCATTCCGGTGAAGAACGATGCCCATGAAGCGCTCAGAGCAATGTCCAATGAAGGGGTTTAGGTGCAGTGGAACGATTATGGGAAGCTTCCCATAATCGTTTCACTGCACCTAAACCCCCATTTCAAAACGAAAAAACTGGTTTGCTTCTGGATAACATGTAAAATCTGGATGTTATTCAGATCGGGATAATTACTTGTTAGGGTTATATCTAATATGCAAAAAAATTAAAAAATTTGTAGGAGTTGTATAAAAATGAATAAACCCGTTTGCGTTGTTATCGGTGTTGGTGTTGGCAATGAGGCAGCTATTACTCATAAGTTTTTTGAAACTGGGCATAAGGTAGCCTTGCTAGCACGTACTTTAGAATTCACATCGAAATTGGCTGGTGAATTAGATGACGCTATTGCTATAGCCTGCGATGTTATCAATAGTAAGATTCAGCTGTTTAAACGTCGAGCCAGAGGCTACCGCAACATTAATTTCCTATCCATTCGTTGGGAACTACAGCGATGAATAACGAGAGTGAGCGCAACGCCGCTTCGGAACCGGAAGCCGCCGATTTTCATCCGTACGCTTACCCGGAAATGAGCCGCCGCTTGGGCAAGACCCTGTTCCGGCAGCGGCTGTATGAACAGGCGTACAAGGAGGCTGGGGTTACTCACCAGGAAGATTTCTTTCGCTGGATCGATCAGTATGTCGACTTTGACCGGCTGGTCACCCGCCTAGTCAGGCTGGCGGGTTGCTTCGGCTGGGGTTACCGCAATTTTCAGGCGATCCGCATCGTCGAGCATCCACTGTACCATCCGCGGCTGCCGCCTGCTCTGGACGGGTTTCGCCTGCTACAACTCAGCGATATCCATATCGATCTCGATCCGCGTCTCGTCGGGGTCATCCGGGAGAAGCTAAAGGATCTAAGCTATGATCTCGCCGTCATTACCGGCGATTTTCGCAACACCACCAACGCCGACTATCAGCCCTCCGTGCGGGAGACGCTGAATCTGTTACCCGCCTTCACTGCGCCGGTCTTCGGTGTGCTGGGCAATCACGATTTCATCGAGATTGTCCCGCCACTGGAGCGGGGCGGAATGCGTTTTCTTTTGAATGAATTCAGTGTCATCGACCACAATGGTGCCCGTTTCTATCTGGCCGGGGTGGACGACGCGCATTTTTACCGGACCCATGACCTCGCCCGGGTGCGGGAAGCTATCCCCGACGAGACGTTTTCGATTCTCCTGAGCCACTCCCCCGAAATCTACTGGCAAGCCGCCGGACACGGGTTTGACGTCATGCTCAGCGGTCATACCCATGGCGGCCAGATTTGTCTGCCCGGCGGTGTGGCTCTGATCAAGGTGTGCAAGGTGCCCCGGCGCATGCAGAAAGGTGGGTGGGCATTCCGGGGCATGGCAGGTTACACCTCAGTCGGCACCGGCTCCTGCGGCGTCCCGTTGCGCTTTTTCTGTCCGCCAGAAATGACTGTGCATACCCTGCGTTGCTCGCCCGCGTGACGCTCAGGGCAGCACTGTCGGGCGCATTGCTGTTGTAGGGTTTGATGCCTGGCAATAGTTGGTTGAGGCTAGGGCTGGGCCCGAAGGCCATCCCAGCATTAACAATTTGTGAGTGTCTGCTTAAATAGATAAACCAGCCGTCCACCGGTATTTGGCCACCGGCAGGTTTTGGCCGTTATGCAAAGCTTTGCAAACGAATAGCGTTTATCTGTCGCGCCACCCAAATTGGATCGAAGCGATGAACT
>JBAXXH010000139.1:0-9190 GCA_037127995.1 Methylococcaceae bacterium
AGAAGGATATAAAACTCTGATTTCCGTGGAGGAAGTTTGCATCTCAAGAGTTGCAGTTATGATATCGATAAAATCTAACGAAGGGAATGTGGCATATTGTCGCGTGACAGATTGTCGCAGGTCAGGGCAGGTCATGTAATAGATTGCTTAACCTTGCAAAATCATCCAGTGATAATGCTTCAGCTCTTAAGGCGGGATCTATGTTTAGGGCGACAATCGCTTCTTCTTCGATGAGTTTTTTTAAGGAATTGCGCAGCGTTTTACGGCGTTGCGAGAAGGCTTGTACAACCACTCTATTGAGCATTTTTATGTCATTAACGACAACAGGCGGTTGCTGGTGCGGCACTAACCGGACAATGGCCGACATGACTTTAGGTGCAGGATCAAAGCTTTCTGGCGGCACGTCAAATAACAGTTCGGTTGCACAATAATATTGCATCATGACACTGAGTCGTCCGTATTTTTTACTGCCAGGTGACGCACAAATCCGGTCAACCACTTCTTTTTGCAGCATAAAGTGCATGTCTTCAATGCAGGAAGCGTTACTTAACAAGTGAAACATTAACGGCGTTGAAATGTTATAGGGCAAATTGCCAATAATACGCAGTTTTTCGTTATCTTGAGCAAGCGCAGAAAAGTCGAATTTTAAGGCATCGGCACTAAAGATTTGTAAATTATCATAGTGCTTGAATTTGTCTTTAAGCACCACCACCAGATCCCGGTCGAGTTCAACGACATCAAGACGTAATTTTTGTTGTAATAAGGGTTCGGTTAACGCCCCCAAACCGGGGCCTATTTCAACCCAGTGTTGACCGGGTTTTGCCTGTAAGCTGGAAAGTATGCTGTAAATGATGTTGTGGTCATGTAAAAAATTCTGGCCAAAGCGCTTGCGTGGAGTATGTGTCATAGATTCAAGAGTTGTTGGTTGCCATGGTTAAGGCTGTTTGCAGGGCAACAAACAGGCTGCCGATGTCGGCTTTGCCCGTGCCAGCCAAGTCTAAAGCGGTGCCATGGTCAACAGAGGTGCGGATAATAGGAAGTCCCAGCGTAATATTAACAGACTTGCCAAAGCCTATATATTTAAGCACTGGCAAGCCTTGGTCGTGATACATGGCCAACACGGCATCCGCAGTAGCCAGGTATTTGGGGGTAAATAGCGTATCTGCCGGAAGCGGGCCCAGAAGGTTAAAACCTTGTTGGCGCAAGCCTTCCAGTACCGGTTCAATAATGTCGATTTCCTCACGACCCAAGTGACCGTTTTCACCGGCATGAGGGTTAAGTCCGCACACCAATATCTTGGGGTTATCAAGATTAAAGCGTGTACGCAAATCATTATTCAGTATGTGAATGGCGGCTCTTAAGCGTGATTGCGTAATGGCCGGACTCACCTCAATAAGTGGCAAGTGAGTCGTCACCAAGGCAACACGCAATCCCGGTGTTGCCAGCATCATCACCGGATGACCACCGGTAATCTCGGCAATATATTCGGTATGGCCGCTAAAGGCAAAACCGGCATCATTGATAACGCCTTTATGGACAGGGCCGGTGACCATCGCGTCAAAAAGCCCTTCCATACAACCTTTGGTTGCTTGGGTAATGGTTTTTAAGACATAGTGACTATTTAGCGGGTTTACTTGTCCACATTGAACAGGTTCTGCAAGTTCAATTGGCAACACCGTTAAACTTCCTGGTGTATGCGGCGTTGGCGGTAAAGAACTGTCAAATTCATTTATTTGGATAGAAAGGCCTAGCTGAAGGGCTCGCTGCACCAATAATTCAGGGCTGGCTATGGCGATGAGTTGGCAGGGTAAATCCTGCTGTGCCAGTTGGATACAAAGATCGGGGCCTATGCCTGCAGGTTCGCCGGGTGTTAACGCAATGCGCTGAAGGGAATTAAGAGCCATGTGCCATGAAATCTAAAAAAAAAATAATTTTACAGCATAATGACCTAATGAATTTAAAAAACGTTTATACCGATGATTTTTAGTCGCAGTAAATGAGTGAGGCAATCCTGAAAATCAGCAATAGATGTCACGCTTGGGCAGTCAAGGGTTAAGCTGAAACGGGTTCTGTCATCACGGGTTGCTGATTTATAAGGCATCAAACAAACTATTACTATTCGATAACAGACCATTACCTTAAATAAGGTTACAATAAGCCCATTTTTTGAAAATAGAGGTCTTCCTTTTGGTTGAGAAAATTATTCGTATCGCGACACGTCAGAGTCCATTGGCGTTGTGGCAGGCAGAACACGTCGCAGAATTATTGGTACGGGCATTTCCAGGGGTGAGGACGCAATTGGTTAAAATGGTGACACGGGGTGATAAGATTCTCGATGCGCCTTTAGCCAAAGTTGGCGGCAAGGGTTTGTTTGTTAAAGAATTAGAGCAAGGCATGTTGGAGGGCTTGGCTGATATTGCCGTGCATTCCATGAAAGATGTACCGGTAGATTTTCCTGAAGGCTTGCACTTGGCCAGCATTTTAACGCGCGAAGATCCAACCGATGCTTTTGTGTCAAATCGTTATGCTTCGTTAAACGAGTTGCCCGCTAACGCCAGAATTGGCACGTCCAGTTTGCGCAGAGAGTGTCAGCTTAAAGAGAAGTTTCCTGATGCTCAGGTCATGCCGTTAAGGGGTAATGTTAACACCCGCTTGGCTAGGCTGGATGCGGGTGATTATGACGCCATTATCCTGGCTTCGGCGGGTTTAAAAAGACTGGGAATGGCTAACCGCATCACCCAGTCTTTGGATTCCAGTGTCAGCTTGCCGGCAATCGGGCAGGGTGCCATAGGCATAGAGTGCCGTATTGATGACGTGGAAATTAATGAGATGTTGACGGCTTTGCATGATCCTGAAACCGGCTTGTGTGTTGTTGCCGAACGGGCGATGAACGCACGGTTGAATGGCGGTTGCCAAGTACCTATCGCCGGTTTTGCCTTGCTTCAGGGCGAACAGTTATTTATGCGTGGCTTGGTTGGCAACCCGGATGGCAGCGTCATTTACCGGTCTGAGCGTTCAGGTGGATTAGATCAGGGGGACGCTATCGGGCGACTGATTGCTGAAGATTTACTGGCTCAGGGCGCAGATAAAGTTCTGCAAGCGCTGTTTCATTGATAAAGTCGTTGTCGGGGGCGCATGTCTTAGTGACGCGTCCCGTACATCAAGCAGAAAAGTTAAGCCGGTTAATTGAAGAACGGGACGGGGTGGCGGTTCGGTTTCCAACGTTGGCTATTGTGCCGATGGAAGATTCTGGCACCATCCAAAATACATTGGCTCATCTGGACAGATATCATTGGCTTATTTTTATTAGTGCCAATGCAGTAACTATGCACGGATACCATTCAGATAGTGATAAAATAAAAAAGTTTAAGTCGATACGCATTGCTGCAATAGGAAAAGCAACCGCGCAAGCCTTGACGCTGGCCGGATTGCCGCCTGATTTGGTGCCTGAAAATGACTATAATAGTGAGGCATTGATGGCAATGCCTGAGATGCAACAGCTACAGGGTCAGCATTGTTTGATTATTCGTGGCGAAGGCGGGCGCGAAGAATTGGCAACTACGCTATGTAGCAGAGGTGCAAGCGTTGAGTATCTGGACGTATATAAAAGGATAATACCCGGCATTGAGTGTACGGCAGTCTGTTTGTTACTGTTGCAACACAAGTTGGATGTTATCACGATAACCAGTGGTGAGTCGTTGCAAAACCTGTTGATCATGCTGGAAGAAAAACATCATCACCGATTATTGGAAGTGCCACTGGTGGTGGTTAGTAATAGAATAAAACAAATAGCGGTCGACATCGGATTTAAGCGAATTGCTGTGACTCATAGTCCTTCAGATGAAGCAATTCTTGAGACAGTAACAATGTGTGTAACGGGAGGAATAGAGTGGCCGAATTGAGTGAACAACAAGAACAAGACCTGGGCGAGACTAAACAGGCACGCCGGTCGCGCAGCGGATTCTGGTTTGGCATTATTATTTTGCTCATTATCATTGGTCTTGCAGGTGCCGGTTTTTACTTTTTTAGCCAATTGCGGAATCAGCAAGAAGATTTGGGAGGTGAAGTTAAAGGGCAAATGTCCAAGCAGATTTCTGATTATCAGTCACAGCTTGTCGCCATTCAGTCTCAACTTGCCACCCTGGAAGCCAATGTTGCCGGTAAAGATACCCACTTTACCAAAACGCTGGCTGACTTCTCTCAGTTACACAACGAAAAGCTCGAAAGCACTCGCAAAGAGTTGAATGAGGCCATTGCACGGTTACAGCGTCAACTCGGAAAGACACGCGGTGATTGGTTAATTGCTGATGCCGAATATTTGTTAAGTGTCGCTAATGAACGCTTACATTTAATTGGTGATGTTAATACCACGCTGGAAGCATTGGAAGCAGCCGATCAACGGTTAAGAGAAAGCGGTGATGCCGGCGTGTTTAAAGTGCGTGAAGAAATTGCCAAAGAACTTTCAGTGATGAAGCGTGTGACTGTTCCCGATGTTGTCGGCATTTATGCTTCAATTCAGACAATGCAGGACGCTGTTGACAAGTTAGTCTTGTTTTTGCCTTATACCGGTAAAGCATTGTCACCACATGTCGAAGTAAAAGAGCCCGCTGAAAAAACAACAGAAGATCAAGGCTTGCTTGATTCTGCCATGAATCAACTGGAAGGTATCGTTACCATCCGGCACACAGAGCATGAAGTTAAAGAAATACTAACGCCCGAAGAAGCGCAGTTTATTCAAGAGCAATTACGAGTAAAGCTGGAAATTGTAAAGATTTCGTTGGTTCAACATAATGAAGCGCTTTTTCAATCCAGTCTGGCCGATGCAAAAAAATGGACACAACAACATTTTGCCAAGAACACGGAGGTTGATAATTTTATTGCTGAACTGGATCGGTTTGGCAGTATTAAAATTCATAGCCAATACCCGGACATTAGCTTATCGTTAAAAATGCTCAGAGATATTAGCAAGCTGAGATTAGAATCAGATAAAGCCATGCCACCGGAACAAACAGTTACACCCGTTGAGCCCATTAAAGCAGTAAAGCCGCCTGAAACAGTGGCTCCAACTGAAGCATTACCAGCAGGACAATGAGAGATACTTGATGAAAAAATTATTTTATTTTCTGGGCTCTCTTCTTGTTACTGCCACAGTCGCATTTATTGTCAGTAACGGGTTACAACAGTTTGATAATCCCGGCTATGTATTGATTGGTATTGGGCATTGGTCACTGGAAACCTCGGTGGTCGTTTTTGCCGTTAGCCTGATATTTGGTTTTTTTATATTTTATTTTTTCTTCCGTGTGTTGGGTTGGCTATTCAGATTGCCCGGTCAAATCAAGAGTCGTGGTAAAAACATTAAATTTAACCGCTCTCAAGAAGCGCTGATCGCAGGATTGGTGGACTCGGCAGAAGGTAACTGGGAAAAAGCTGAAAATATTTTAATTAAACATGCCTCCCACAGTGGTGCGCCGTTAATTAATTATCTGACGGCAGCAAGAGCCGCGCAATCACGAGGAGCCTTTGATAAAAGGGATGAATATTTAAAAGCGGCTAATGACCAGTCACCTGATTCCAGTGTAGTGATAGGACTGACGCAAGCAGAACTTAATTTGTCGGGTAACCAGTTTGAACAGGCCCTGGAAACGCTGACCCGATTGCATTCAATCGACCCGACTCACGCCAGTGTTTTAAAATTGTTACATCAAACCTATCAGCAGGTCGGTGATTGGCAAGGCATCAGAAAGCTGATTCCTTCCCTGCATACCAATAAAATTCTGATGGAAGCCGAAGTCAAATTGCTGGAAACAGAAGCCTTCAGTCAATTATTAAAGCAGTCTGCCGAAAAAGGCAACACAGAAGAAATTCAAACCTTATGGTCGGAAATTCCTAATTACATAAAAACGATGGCAGGCATTTCGGCCATTTATTTCGCCGCCATGATTAACGCTGGCGCAGGTGTTGAGATTGAAAATGAACTGGCTAATACTTTAGCCACTGTGTGGGATGAAACCTTAGTTGTATTGTTCGGCAGTATCCAGTCGAATAATGTCGAAAAGCAGCTTGAAACCGCTGAAAAATGGTCTTATGTACATCAAGAAAATGCCGTGTTGTTGGCCGTTATGGGCAAACTGGCGATTAAATGTGGTGATACCTTTAAAGCGGAAAGCTACCTGGCTAAAAGCATCGCCGCTGAACCTACCGTTCAGGCTTATCAATTACTGGGTGATTTATTGTTTGCACAAGACGATAAAGACAACGCCATTGCCTGTTACAAAAATGGACTGGAACTGGCATCCAGTGAGATAGTCAGCCGAATTGATAGCGTATCTTAATAAGCATTAACGGGCACGTTAAGTAAATTTTTTTGTAATGACCCGGCAAACATTGGCTTTGACCATAGAGCGTGGATAACACCGATTGAAGCGTGACGGGGTTTGCAACCCTGCTACTAACGTTTTAAAAGTTATTGAAGCTTTCAAACGTTTCGGTCTGGGTTGCAAACCCAGACCGGCATTGGCGGCTCCAATTCTTTATTGATGATGCCTGGGATGGTGCCATTAGTGGCGCTGCACTCAGGGTGCAGAGGTGTTTGGTGCGAGTTCAAACTTACTCAGTTATCTTCAATGCAGAATTCATCACTCGCAGCAATATACAGTGTCGAGCAAAAACGCTTGCCCGACCTTGGACTTTGATTGAGTCTTTGATACCGCGCTTTCGGCGATAGCCGTCGTGGTTGTCGTGATCATAAATACAGCCTTTTTTGCCTATTGAAACAAGGTAACTTATGGGTTACTATTGCAAATGATTGAACTTCAGGAATACATAAGCACGGACGGACGCAGCTATTTTGCGGATTGGTTCAATGAACTGAATGCGCCAGTCGCCGCCAAGAGTTTTGGAATATCGCATTGACTTTGGTGCTGGTTACCGAATTTATTTTGGGAAAGACGGCGAGCGACTGGTGATCTTATTGGTGGGTGGTACCAAAAAGGGTCAACAACGCGACATTGATGCTGCCAAATCCAGATGGGAAGATTACAAACAACGCAAAAAAGACAAGGGTCGAAAATGACATTAACACGCAGTTTCAAAGAAACCGTGATGGCACGTATCGAACGTGATGAAGAGTTTCGTGACGCGCTTTTTCGTGAAGGGTTTGATTGTCTGTTGTTCGGTGATGTAGACACTGGCAGGCCTTATTGCGCGACTATATTAACGCCACAATCGGCTTTGAAAGCCTCAGTCAGGCGATAAATACCCCGACTAAAAGCCTTATGCGCATGTTCAGCCAAAAAGGTAATCCGCAAGCTAAAAATCTGTTTGCGGTGATCTCGAATCTTCAAACCCGGCGAGGTATTCATCTTGAAGTCAGAGCCGTGAAGTAAACGGTAAGGCGTAGAATTTGTCTGACTGGCTAATCTTGCGCTGGTTCCCAAGCTCCAGCTTGGAAGCCCAGAGGAGAAGCTCTGGCTTTGCAAGACAGGAAGCTGGAACTTCCTGTACTGAATTCCCAAGCCGGAGCTTGGGAACTAGGAAAATAGCCGGTAGCCTCGATGGAATGGAGTCGAGGAATATCGAAGCCTGCAAATCCTCGATTACGTTTCACTTCATCGAGGCTTACCGGCTTTGATTTTCTTGGCTCATAAATCCCATCATGTCCTCATAGCCTGGCGTGCTGCTTGAGCAAGAAACCCAGAGCGAGTCGCACCATGTGCTTTGGCGTAATCATCAATTTCACTGACTAAGC
Organism: Methylococcaceae bacterium; assembly: GCA_037127995.1. Taxonomy (GTDB): domain Bacteria; phylum Pseudomonadota; class Gammaproteobacteria; order Methylococcales; family Methylomonadaceae; genus Methylobacter_C. Next base: position 7,748 of record JBAXXH010000139.1, read on the forward strand.
TTTGCGGTAAAGAGATATTCAAACGAACGGGCTTAGTATCTAATTTTGATATATCAACATCAATTAACAACCAAACCCCTTCGTTATATTCAGGATTATTAATCAAATCTTCCAATGCTGAGGGTTTGGGCAAAGTTAATTGCTGACCTTCACACCACAATTCAATCGCTTCTTGAATCATTCTTGGTAAATCTTGCCACTCATCAGCTGCGGAAAAACAGCCGGGAAAGTCTGGTATGGTCACACCATGCGCATGGCTTTTATCGCCCAAGTGAATATAAACGGGATATAACATATTAATCTCCTACCAGTCCCAGCCAGCTTGCTTATAAATACTGCGTAAAGTGCCAATAGGCAAATCTTTACGCGGATGCGGAACAACGACATGATCTGGCTTTTCTGGATGGATAAATTTTTCATGATCGCCCTTGCCACCCGTTCTTAACCAGCCTTCTTTTTTTAATCGCTTAATAATGTTTTTACTGTTTATGCGTCATATTATCCACAAAACTACACAGTAATAAATAATAATTTACGGAAAATAAAAAATTAACGAGGTAATGCAGATTTAAAATAATGTATAAATTCACTTGCCGGAAATTGCCAATGTAGTTGTCGCCTCAATGCTTAAATCCTGAAGCGTGACGGGGTTTCCTTCACCCGTGGAAATGAACCGTATACTATTGCCGATGTTAGGGCTGAGATTGAGATTGCCGCGTTAGCGGCTTAGTTGGATAAAAACAAAGCCAAGTCGACGTTAAATCGTTCTGATAAGGCTTTTGCTTGTCGAAGATTAATAGCGCGATGACCTGATAATACCTCTGAAACCTTGGCCTGATTACCAATTTCCGGTAAATCTTGTTGACGCAAATTATCACGTTCCATAAAAAAGCACAGCGCTTCAATATTGCTCATTGCTTCCGGCATAGGGTAATGTTTTTGTTCATAGGCTGAAATCAAATTACCCACCATGCAGGCCAAGCCTGCCAAAGGGCTTGATTCATCAGCCGCGCCTTTGTCGAGCAATACATCAAGTGACTCAATTAGCGCTTGATACTCAACTTCATTGGAGGCAGGCGTTAGTAGGGGAGAAATATAATCCCAGTGCATTAATGCGGTGCTTAAGCGTGTATTCATTTCCAATTTCCTTTGTCATAGCCTTTATGGGTTAATACAGCGCTTATAAAAACCCTTTGGGTATTAAAATGGATCGCGGCGATAAGCCGCAATTTATTGCCGCCTATATCAAATACAAATTTATCACCCACTTTGTCAGTAGCTGGAAAGCAACCTATTACCTCGGAAAAGCTTTGCCAGTTTGAGCGCTTGGTTAATCGATACCATTGTTCTAAAGCATTTTTGCAATCAGGGTTATCTTTTTGCGCTTCAATGTAAGCGCTTAACCCCACCATCTAAAAATTTCTCAGGCGCTCAGGTATCCTT
>JBAXXH010000140.1:0-9161 GCA_037127995.1 Methylococcaceae bacterium
GCTAGGCTCGGTGGTATAAAAATCAGCCAACTCACGAACAATCGCTCTATCGACCACACCGCCAAAACCCAGCACATAAGCACCTGCGTCCTTGGCTTCCATGTCGGTCTTGCCATCGCCGATCATCACCAAGGAATCTTGCGTGTTAAGCAACTGTCGGCAAATCTCGGCTTTGCCGCCTGTTCTGGCCAACGGTGAGTTCAGATCATAAGTATCATAGCTGCCATTGTCATTGAAATAAATATCAACCGCGTGTACATGGTTTTCAGGCAAACCCAGATATTTTGCCAGCGGCAAGATAGCTTGACGCAAACCGCCACTGATAATATGCACGGTTTTATCTTGGGCCAATAAAGCCGCAAACACCTCGTTAACGCCTTCGACTATTTCGGCAATATATAAATCAGCCAGCCAGTTGATGCTATATTGATCAGGCTGGATAAGCGACAGACGCCGCTCATAAACGGCATCCAATGGCACAATGCCGTTCATTGCCAAATCGGTCAGTTTGGACATTTCCTCACCCAGTCCAACACGCCGGGCAAGTTCGTCTATACCTTCTATTTTGCTTAAGGTACTGTCGCAATCAAAACAAATAACGTCAAAACTCATAAATTAACTCAAAGCCATAATCACTGTGAACGCATCGCCAATAATTTCATAAAGCCCTTTTCATCAAATCCGGCCTTGGCAGGTCATTAACCTAAAAATAAGGATTTTTTATGAAATAATGGGCGGATGGTTAGCCACTAAAAAGGTGCACAGTTTAACAGCTTTGCTATAATCCCGATATTGCCAAGTGAGACATTAACGTAAATGCCCAAACAATTGCCTGCCGCCGCCATAAAGACGCGATTTTTCAGCTATCGATTCATTGCCTTGGCATCGTTGTTATTAGCGCTGGTATTGCTTTCGGTGGTCGCACTCAATCGACTAGCTACCCATGTGCCCGAGGTGACGTTTACAACGATTACCGGCCAAAAAATTGCTTTAAAAGCATTGCTCGGCAAACCGGTTATTGTCACTTTTTGGGCAACTGATTGCCCGGGTTGCATAAAAGAAATCCCTCTCTTAATTGATCTTTATTCGCAATACCACGCGCAAGGTCTTGAAATTATAGCCGTCGCCATGCACTACGACCCGCCCAACCATGTCATCGCCATGACACAAGACCAACAACTGCCTTATCCTGTCGCGCTGGATTTAACCGGAGAACACGCCCACGCCTTTGGCGATGTACAATTAATACCCAGCACTTTTTTAATTACCCCGGACGGCTTGATCGCCCTAAAAAAAATCGGCGTATTTGATCCGGCTGAAATAAAAACCCTTATTGAACCCTTCACCTTAGGATAATCCATGCTCTGGTTAAAAGCACTGCACTTGATTTTTATGGTCACCTGGTTTGCAGGTCTGTTTTATTTGCCACGCCTGTACGTTTATCATGCCATGAGCACTGATGAAATCAGTAATGAACGCTTTAAAGTCATGGAGCGGAAACTGTTTTTTGGAATTATGACACCGGGCATGATAATTACCTTGGTATTTGGTATCTGGATGCTGACTGATTACGCATGGGGACTTTATGCGGCCAGTGGTTGGTTACATGCAAAGCTGGCGCTGCTTGCACTCACACTGGTTTATCACTATTTTTGTGGCGTATGGCTTTTGGATTTTAAACATGACCGCAATCAACATAGCCATGTTTATTACCGCTGGATGAATGAAGTGCCGGTATTATTTTTGGTAGGCATTATCATTTTGGCAGTCGTTAAGCCTTTTTAAGGTCAGAGTCGCCTAATGCTTATTGAATCTGCCTTATAAATTGCAAATTGTAGATGCACCTTATCGGCGTTTTAGCAGCCGTATTCAGCTCAACGGTTGATTTTTAGGTCTGGCAAGAGGTAATTTGATGGTAAAAGTAGTGCCTTCACCTAATTGGCTTTCAACATCACAAGACCCGGAATATTTTGTTATGTAATCACGCGCTTCATAGACACCAATCCCCATGCCTGCATTGCCTTTTGTGGTATCAAAGGGTTTAAACAAACGTTCGGCAATAAATTTATTGTCCATTCCGGTGCCATTATCAATCACTTTAATAATGGCCTGCTGATCATCCCGAGATAATTCCAGGCTGACAAGGCCATTGTAGGCAGTGGCTTCTTGTGCATTTTGGACAAGATGACCAAGAATAGCGGTTATTTTTTCTTTTTCCCCTAAAACCTCAATTTTATCATCGTGTTCCGAGAGTTGTAGCAAGAGCTTATTACCGGATTGCTGCCTGGCAACATCCTTGATAATTTCGACAAGATTAATAATAGCCTTGCTGTCGACTTTTATCATTCCCTTTTTGAGTTGCCCCAGTAGATATTCTATTTTATAGACTACATTTTCAAGCGTCTCGATAGAATCATCGATAAATTCCGGATTATATTTGTGTTTTTCTGCATTTTTTACAATGAGAGAGACTTGCGCGACCAGGTTTTTAAGGTCATGCACAAGAAAAGCGGAGAGCCGATTATAGGCTTCAAACTGGCGTGATCGGGATAAAGCGTCACTGGCATGACTGAGTGCCAGTGCATTGGTCAATTGCATCCCGACTGTTTTTAATAAATCGTGGTCTTCCCAATTAAGTTGCCTGGGTATTTTGGCTTTTGTTAATACCACAAAAGCTGCCAGCTCATTTTGTTGAAACAGGGGAATGATCAAGCAGACATTATTCTGCACGGCCTGCCACTCCGACAAATCAACGTCGCTATAGACTTCAGGGGAATTTGAAAGCTCAACAAAATCGATAACCCATCTCTTTTTCAACATGAATTGTATTAAAGACTGATCGGCCTTGATCGTATGCGGCGGATAAAATCCCAGGATATACTCTTCGGCCAAATAAAAATCACCCTGTTCATTTTTTAACCATAAGCCTCCCCCTGAACTATCAGCCAGATCCGACAGGGTTTTAATGATAAAGCCCGATAACTCGTTAATGGAGTCTAACTGTGCAATTGTTTTGCTCAACTTAATCCATTCATCCCTGTAATCATAACGATAGTGAAAAAAGTGTTTGTTAAAAAACACCTTGGTTGTTGCCCTGGCTTTACCGGAAACAAATAAAATGGATAGCAATATGAGGGCTAAAAATATGAAGATTATCTGTGCAATCCCGCCCCAATTACCGCCGTAATCCCTGATATAAAAACCGGCCATAGACATTAAGATAAGATACAGTCCTGAACCAAACAACACCGTGGTATGAAACACTATTTTTCTTGAGGCAGTGATTCTAAGGGCATTATTTGTTTGAAAGCGAACAATGGAAATTGCCAGTAAAGGTACTATCAATGCATTAATAAAGCCTCGTGAATTCCAAAGCAATAAATCCAGCCGGGCAAATAATAAAGACTTGCTGTAAACAATAAAATCAATGGTAAATAAGGCACCCAGACCCAGGCATAGAAATTTGGTAGTCCAGTGCGAACCCATTGTTACGTTGCGATAAAGTTGCTCTACCAGCATCAGACCAACAACGGCAAAAACAACATGGGCAAAAAGGCGCAGATCCTGCCCAAGTAATTGTTGGACTTGATAACGTAAATCTCTGAAAATTTCCAGCACCAAAGCAAGTGCTATTAACAGCGCAAGGCCATTGGCAAGCCTGGATTTAAAAAGTAATGAACAATTATTGTTAAATTGTTGACGCGATATAAGTACACCTAATAAAAAGAACCAGGCAGTATTTCGCAGCGTTTCTAAAGGCAGACTTTCTGAAGTGAACAAGCCATCGTTATGAATCAAAAAAGCGGTATATCCCGCCCAGGTCAAAGAAAAAAAAATCGCTATATTCAAAGGAATGGCAACGGGATTTTGTTTAAGATGTGTTAGCGACAAGGGCAGTAAAAAAAAATAGGCTACAGTGGCTGTTAAGTAGCTGTAATAGTTGTAGTTTTCTATGAAACTCATGCCAGATAATCTAATGGTAACGAATTATGGGAAAGGGGCAAAACCTTTTAGTCGCTTAAAAAACGAATAGCGCATTTAAATTATAATAATCAATCTCATCCGGGCGCTGCTTTAATAATGAAGAAATTTTGTTTTGAGCCTCTTCAATCTTGTTCTGTTTTATAAGATTAAGTACAGCAAGATAATTCACTCTTTTATTGCTTTTTTCTGGTTGTTGAAAGGATTCCAACGCTGAAATAGAGCGTTCTTGATCAGTGGCTTGTGGTGCGATTTTTTCCAGGCGGGTAAAACTGTCTTGTTGATGATCCAATGCATCGTAGTTTGCAGTCATGCCCAGGAAACCGGAAGCCAAAAGGCCTATTGCAATGGTATTAGAATAATGTCTTGAAATCATTTCTTTAATTGTCATTGGCTTAGTATAAAAATTTACTTTTCAGTAGTGGGCACCTACTTTTTAGTGCATTAGTTTGGATATTTATCCAGCATTTTTTCGGATTTAAACATGGTATTCAGGATAAGTAGAAGCTAATAGCTTAGTTGTTTTTTTATGTAAAGCTTGGCTGTGGCTAAAAATTCTTGTCATTATTCTCGCTGAGAAATTACCCGATTATCTAAATACTTAAGGGCATTCTACTTGGGCAGGGCAAAAATTCTGGCGCTAGGAGGCTGTCCGAGAATAGGAATCGTAGCGAGGGGAAGCCATTTTGAGTCAGATTTTTTGATCATTTAAGGCGAATAGTTATTCTATTTTACGAAAATGAGCGGAAAATCTGGCCGAAATGGCTTTTCCGCAGTAGGTTTTCTATTCTCGGACAGCCTCCTAGGAGGCAGTCATTAGCAGGATGACGGTGTCTGGAAGGTTTTTACAGGGGCAACGAAAATACAGAAGTCTTGTAGGGCGCACACCCCACAAAACTAATACCAAAGCAAAGAAAGCGGTAGATCGGAGTGCCGATGCGGCTGTTTTGGCGGGTGCGGTCAGGCAAAAAGTTATCAGTTAGCGGGATGTTTGATAAATTTTAGCCTGAACGCTGTGTTATCTTTAGTAATGTCTTTGAACGGAAAACTTTGCCAATAAAGTTAACGCTTCTTTGTATTCTGAAGCCGGCAAAACATGCAGTGCAGCAATGGCTTTTTCAGCTTCTTCATCTGCACGTTGTTCAGTGTAAACAATAGCTTGAGTGCTTTGTACGATTGCATAAACCTCATTAAAGGCATCACGATCACCATTTTTAATAGCGTCAATAATTATTTTTGCCTCGTCTTCGTTGCCTTTTTGAATAGCGTAAATCAAAGGCAAGGTCGGTTTGCCTTCAGCAAGATCGTCACCGAGGTTTTTGCCCAAATCTTCTTGACTGGCCTTGTAGTCGAGCACGTCATCAATCAATTGAAAAGCAATACCAAGGTGCTGCCCGTACTTTGCCAGACTTTCTTCTGTCTCGGCAGACGAGCCCGCGATAACGGCACTTAATCTGGTGGCGGCGCTGAATAGAATCGCTGTTTTTCTGGCAATAACTTCCAGATATTTTGCTTCTGTTGTTTCCGGGTTATTGCAATTTAACAGCTGCAACACCTCGCCTTCGGCAATGGCGGTCGTGGTTTTTGAAAGAATTTCCATCACCCGCATATTGCCGGTGCGTACCATCATTTCAAAAGCACTGGAGTACAAATAGTCGCCCACTAATACGCTGGCCGCATTACCCCATACCGCATTGGCTGATTCTTTGCCGCGTCTGAGATCGGACTCATCGACAACATCATCATGTAATAGTGTCGCAGTGTGAATAAATTCAATGACAGCGGCAAGTATCAGGTGGTTATCGTTGACACCGCCAAGTGCTTTAGCGGCAAGTAGCAGCAACATGGGACGTAAACGCTTGCCGCCATTGCCAACAATATAATGCCCCATTTGATTAATTAAAATAACATCGGAACTTAACTCGTTAATAATGAGCCGATCGACTGCCTTGGCTTCCGTGGCAGTTAAGTTCTTGATTAAATCAAAATCAATGGGTTCCAGTGTGTTTGAGAGTGTATGCGATACCATTGATTCAGCGCTGATAAGGTAAGTTTTGGTTATTTTTCATAGCCATAATTATAAAATATGAGATTATTGGGTTATTATAACCCAATAGAAAGCCAACTGCCCATGCTATTGAATAAAGAATATTGGCGTCAATAGCTTTCTTGCATCACTTTTAATAAACGGGTTTATTGAGGTGGTATAAATTTTTGTTGACTAGGCTTGTGTTTAAAAATATAATCGCTAGTTAAATTTTAACAGATTAATGCTTGATGGAGCTTGCTCAGATGTATGCGGTAATTCAAACAGGTGGTAAACAGTACCGCGTTGAAGAAGGTACTTACTTAAAAATAGAAAAACTGGAGCTGGGCACAGGCGACAGCATTGAATTTGATAAAGTGCTGATGATTCAAACAGACGATGCTGTTAATGTCGGCTTGCCTTTTATTGAAGGCGGGAAGGTTACAGCGGTTGTCTTGTCTCAAGGTAGACACGATAAAATCAAAATCATTAAATTCAGAAGACGCAAGCACCATATGAAACAAATGGGGCATCGTCAATACTATACAGAAATCCAGATTACTGGCATTTCTGCTTAAGCGATAGGAGTTACAGATGGCTCATAAGAAAGCTGGTGGTAGTACCCGTAACGGACGTGATTCCAATGCAAAACGCTTGGGTGTCAAGCGTTACGGTGGTGAGTTGGTAACAGCAGGAAACATTATTGTTCGTCAGCGTGGAACCCGATTTCACCCCGGAGATAATGTAGGTTGCGGAAAAGATCATACCTTGTTCGCTACCGCAGATGGTAGAGTGCTTTTTCAGGTTAAAGGTCCTAAAAGCCGTAAATTTATCAGTATTGTTCCTGCATAAAACGTATAGTTTGATTGTAGATAACTGTTATATAAGTCGGGTTAGCGTATCTAACCCGACGGCTTTAAAAAAGCTCCGTCCTTAATGACGGGGCTTTTTTTGTTTTTATCGGTTGGTTTTTAAGTGTGGCGTGTAAGTTATGAGATTTGTTGACGAAGCGGAAGTTCGTGTAGAAGCGGGCGATGGCGGTAATGGTACTATTGGCTTTCGGCGTGAGAAGTATATTCCCATGGGCGGTCCCGATGGCGGCGATGGCGGCGACGGCGGCAGCGTCTATCTGATTGCAGTGGAGAATGTAAACACGCTGGTAGATTTTAGATACCATGCCGTCCATAGGGCACAGCGCGGGCAAAAGGGCATGAGCCGCAATTGCACCGGAAGAAAAGGTGACGACTGTTTTGTGCCGGTACCGCTGGGAACAAAAGTCTCTGATTTCGAAACCGGTGAAGTTATCGGTGATTTAACTGAAATTGGCGAAACTCTACTGGTTGCAAAGGGCGGTTTTCATGGCTTGGGCAACACCCGCTTTAAAAGCAGCATTAACAGGGCACCACAAAAAGCCAGTAAAGGTTCTGAAGGCGAGCATCGCGTTCTTATTTTGGAGTTGACCTTAATTGCTGATGTCGGTTTGTTGGGAATGCCTAACGCCGGCAAATCCAGCTTGATAAGATCGGTATCGGCTGCAACCCCTAAAGTGGCAGATTACCCTTTTACTACCTTGCACCCTAACTTGGGCGTGGTCAGTGTTGATGATTTACGCAGTTTTGTTATTGCCGATATTCCGGGTGTTATTGAAGGCGCGGCTGAAGGTGCCGGACTGGGTTTACAGTTTCTTAAGCATTTGTCGCGTACCGGTTTATTGTTACATCTGATTGATGTAGTCCCTTACGAGAGCATGGATACGCCGGTAGAAGCTGCCCGAAAAATTATTCACGAAGTTGAGAAATGGAGTGATGATTTGGCCAACAAGCCGCGCTGGCTGGTGCTTAATAAAATTGACAGATTGCCATACAATGAAATCGATAAGCGTTGCCAAGCTATTGTTGATGAATTGGGCTGGACTGCCCCCGTTTTTAAAATTTCGGCAATTAATGGCACAGGTACAAAAGAGTTAATGTATTCCATCATGAACTTTTTGGAAGCAGAACGAGAACGGCGGAAAAACAGTGAGCAGGAATGATTTTACCAACGTTAAACGAGTCGTTGTGAAAATAGGCAGCTCTTTACTAACCAAAGGCGGGCAAGGACTTGATAAAGTTGCAATTAGCGCCTGGGTTAAGCAAATGGCAGGCTTAAAACAGCAGTCTATTGATGTCGTTTTGGTTTCATCCGGTTCAGTCGCTGAGGGTATGAGTCGTTTGGGCTTGAAAGTAAGGCCAAAGGTTCTGCATGAGTTACAGGCGGCAGCGTCTGTCGGTCAAATGGGTCTGGTTCGGGTTTTTGATGATAATTTCCAGCAGCATGGTTTACATGCTGCGCAAGTATTACTGACGCATGATGACCTGTCTAACAGGCAGCGTTATTTAAATGCCCGCAGCACCTTGTTGACCTTGTTAAAGTTTGGCGTCGTGCCGGTTATCAATGAGAATGATGCCGTTGCCACCGAAGAAATTCGCTTTGGTGATAATGACACCCTGGCGGCATTGGTTGCCAATCTGGTTGAGGCGGAGCTGTTAATTATTTTGACGGATCAAGAAGGTTTATTTACCGGTGACCCCGGCTTATATCCTGATGCACAATTAATCTCCGAGATTAGCGTTAATGATGACCGCCTGGAAAAAATGGCCGGGGACAGCCGTAGCGGACTGGGCAAGGGCGGCATGTCCACTAAAGTACGTGCAGCACGCCTGGCCGCCAGATCAGGCGCGGCAACCGTAGTGGCTGCGGGTGCCGTTGCCGGGGTGCTTACCCAAGTCATTTCCGGTGTTGATCTTGGAACCTATTTTTTGCCGGATATTGAGCCTTTGGTAGCAAGAAAACGGTGGCTGGCCGGTCAACTGCAAGTTAAAGGCGAGCTGATTTTGGATGCCGGCGCGGTTAAGGTATTAAAAAGTAACGGTAAAAGCCTGCTGGCAGTCGGGGTTAAATCCGTTTCCGGTCAGTTTGAGCGTGGCGAGTTAGTCTCCTGCCGGGATGAAAACGGCTTGGAGATTGCGCGTGGACTGGTCAATTATGGCAAGCTTGACGCTCATTTAATAGCCGGAAAAAGCAGTTCGGAATTTGAGAAAATTCTGGGCTATGCAGATGATTCGGAAATGATACACCGGGATAATATGGTGCTGATCTAGGTTTTTTGGATCAA
>JBAXXH010000141.1:0-9112 GCA_037127995.1 Methylococcaceae bacterium
CCGCGTAACAAACTTATAAACTAAACCCAAAAGCCGACTGACTTTTGGGTTTAGTTCACTATAAATAGTGTTAAACCAGGTAAGATGCTAAAAGTTGTTTAAGCGTGACCTTTTAACTCGATTTGTAGGGCGTTTAAGGCTTTAATTTAATCACTGAAAACAGGTGAGTCCCGTTTTGGAAACAAAACCGGGTTTATTTGTGTGGGCGCTATTTAGTAAACGCACTTCGTTAATATCGTGCCATTAGCCGGTTTTAACTGACCCTAATTCCATCCAAAAGGCTTACACAACCGTTTTTGCCATTGCCTTTAAAATAACAAATTTGGGATTGGCAGCAACCGCTGTGTGCTTGCCAAATAATCGATCAAGATTAATGTGGTAATTTAAATGTCGATTACCAATTATCCATAACTCCCCATTCTTCCTTAATACTTTTCTTGATGACATAAAAAGGCTGTTGGCAATCTGATCACCCACTGTATTCAACTGATGAAAAGGTGGATTACAAAGAATAAGGTCTGCTGAAGCCGGTTCAAAATCCGTCAACCCGTCACCGACCCGAAAAGTCGCCTTGCGTTCAGGCCCAAAAGCCCGATAAAAGTTTTCTTTAGCGGACGCAACCGCCATAAAAGACTCATCCACAAAATGAATCGTAGCCTCCGGATTTTTCTCGGCCGCCATTAAACCCAGCAAACCGTTACCGCAACCCAAATCTATAATGTCACAAGGGCCTTGCCTAGTCGGTAGATGCTGGAGAAAAAAGCGCGTACCAATATCAAGACTGTCACGCGAAAATACATTGGCATGATTACTAATTAAATAATCAGAACCTTCAAGTTGATAATAAACCGGATAAGGACTAACCGGAATAACTAACGCGGGATCAAGTGTTGCAAAAACAAGTCGTGCTTTTTTTCTTGCCAGCGAGGTGGTGGCAGGCCCAACCAAACGCTCTAGCAATTTCCAAACCGAAGACGGCAAGGCTTTTATCATGCCCGCCACAATGACCTTGGTTGACGGCTGCAAATGCGGATGTAAGCGTATCAATTGATCCTCAAGCAAAGCCAATGTTTTAGGGGCTTTAATCAGAACCCAATCAAACGGGCCTTCCAGCGGCTCAAGACTGGTGATTAATTTAACGCCGTGTTCAGGCAAACCATTTGCAACCAGATTAAGCCGTGTCGCCTGTTGCGAAAGATAGGAATCTGATACCGCTTGAGGCCGAAATGCGCTGAGTGCAACAGCCAGCGCACCGAAGCTGTCATTAACTATTAAAATGCGGGGTTGCGTCGCCGGCTTCAGATCGTCTGCGAGGGTATCAAGCAAGTATTCATCAGCGGCATCCCAGGCACGCAATAGCTCTAAGGGGCGTTTTGGGAGCCGGTTTAATTCAAACTCACCCTGAGCAACCGTCAGCAGGTTATCTGCTTTAATAGTCATTGAAAAATTCAACATCCGATTTATTTTAAGCGCGTGACATATATTTTCCGCTGTCGGTATTGACCTTAATCAACTCGTCAGTCTCCAAATATTCAGGCACCTGAACCTCAACACCCGTCGCCAAGCGAGCCGTTTTAGTCCGTCCGGAGGCGGTCGCGCCTTTAATGGCAGGGGCTGTTTCTATAATGGCCAACACGACCGAACCGGGTAATTCAATACCCAGCACGGCATCATCAATCAACAAGGCCACAATACCTTCAAGACCTTCACTTAAATAGTTAATTTGGTCGTCCAAGTCATCACGACTCAAGCTGTACTGAGTATAATCTTCCATATTCATAAAAATATAATTATCCCCATCAATATAAGAAAACTGCACCTTGGCTCTTACCAAATCACTGTCTTTAAAAAAATCATCGCCTTTCAGGGACTCGTCCTGTTTTTGTCCTGTTTTGAGGTTGGTAAAACGAATTTTATACAAGGTCGATGCCCCCCGCGATGAAGGGCTTTTTGCATCAACCTGCTTGACTACATGCGGTACGCCATTAATTTCGACGACCATTCCACGCTTTAAATCACTTGCCTTTGCCACACAACTCTCCTAAAAACCATACAGTCAGCTGTCAAGGTTGACAGTAAATATTTACATTAAAAACAAGGGAGTTAATCAATCTACCCACTAACCTAATCTTATAGAAGCATTATAACGTAGAATACTTGTTGAAAGCCGTCAGAAAAAAACTTATCAGCTCTACCCTGAAAGGTTTTTGTTAATTTAAACCCCGGTTAGGGATTATAATTAACACCCTAAAGTATTTAATTATTTCCAACGGAAAAGCAATGAACGCCAGCGTAAAATTTTTAACCGGCATTACCTTTATTACCTTGGCGGCGTGTTCAACTCAAGAGGTTAAACACGCGGCAACAACCCCCCAAAACAACACCACCAGTACCCCGGAAAAATCATCAGTAGCATCGACTGAAACCGAACAAATGTCCGGTCAAAATCCACCGATGACCATCATGAAAGGCGACAAAAAATTAAGCTTGGTCAGAGTAATGGATGGCGGAATCTGTAAAAACGAGTTTCAGGGAGCAACAGGTGCTTTTCTGCTTTATGCTGATACCAAAGACATAGAGCGTATCAAGCGTGAAAAAGGAGTCGCTGTTTTTAGCACCTTCGAAACTAAAATACAGGATCTTTCCGCTAACGTTTTACAGGAAGCTATTGATAAGACCAATCTTTCAGAAGACCCTTTTGCGTTGGGTGAAGATGAAGCGCAACAAAAACTGGCCACAAAGTTAATCAACAACTTTCGTGATGCCGCTGTAAGTGCCGTTAAAACGTTTAAAAAAGAAACCACCTTAACGATTGACATCACCGCATTTCCCCCTTCCCTTGTTTTTTATCAAAAAGGCTGTGAAGCGAATCACGTCGATCAGGAAAAAACAGAGTCAGACAACCAGATCAATGCCAACTATTAAAGCGGGTTGGTAACTACTTAGCAAGAGGGCGGGTTCAATCATAGAACACTGATTATACAGATTTCAACGGATTTTATTTTTAATCGAAAAAGACCTTAACTGTTTATGGATACTGTTTGTAAGAGATTAAAAAACGTCCCTTATCCGTGTCTATCAGCCAAATCCGTGTCATCCGTGTTCTATTTTTTAATGGTTGAGTAGTTCGCAATTTGAGTATTAAAGGCTCACTCCTAATCCGGCAATCGTACGGCCATGACATCGCATTTTGCATAATGCAGTACACTGTTTGCCGTTGATCCCAATAATAAAGCCAAACCATGACGACCATGTGAGCCCACTACAATTAAATCAACCTGCTCCTGTTCAGCAATATGAATTATTTCCTGCTTGGGAACACCCCAAAGCAACCAGCGATTAGCTAAATCAACAGCGAGTTGATCACCCAACTGCATTAGCCTGGATTTTTCCGCTTCCAGCAACTCATCTGATGAATCGTGGTTTAAAGGAATCACCTTGCCGTAGTTGGTATCAGGCATGGGAATATTGTCCAAAACGTGAATAATACTTAATTTGGCCTGATAACGATTAGCCAGAGACCTGGCTTTTTCTGCAACATAAACACCTTGTTCAGAATAATCGACTGCCAGTAAAACGTGTTGATAATCTCTCATTAACCTGTTCCTTATTTTGATAATTGATTTTTGGGTAGCCAATGTTTAAGTCTACCCCTAATTAAGACAAAAAGCGTCATAGTTAGAACAATAGCCCGCCCGGATGATAAAATATAAACTTTAGTTGAATTCGCCTTTGTTATTTGGGCCCGTCTTTATATCAACCTTCGTCAGCTTATTCCTACTCTAATTCAACTGCCTTCATGCAACCCGCATTTATTCATTTAAGACTTCATACCGAATTTTCTCTGGTAGATGGTATCGTAAAAATCAAACCCCTCGTTAAGCGTTTGGCTGAATTAAATATGCCTGCGGTTGGCGTTACTGATCACGCCAATTTGTTCTCGCTGGTCAAGTTTTACAAGGCAGCGCTGGGACAAGGCATAAAGCCCGTAGCCGGTGCCGATGTCTTGATTTTTAATCCTGAAGACCCTGCCACGCCTTATCACATGACCTTGCTGGTCAATAATCACACCGGTTACATCACCCTGACCGAGCTGATTTCAAAAGCTTATCAGGAAGGGCAACATCAGGGTGTGCCCATGCTTAGGCAAGAATGGCTGGAAGCCAATCACCAGGGTTTAATTGCCTTGTCTGGCGCAATGAGCGGCGATATAGGCAAGGCCTTACTGGCAGAAAATCCTGAAGAAGCCAAGCGCCTGGCAAGGCAATGGGGGGCGTTATTTGAACACAGCTTTTATCTGGAATTAAACCGCGTTGGCAAGCCCGACGAAGAGCGTTATATTGCCGCCGCTGTTGAACTGGCGCTGGCAACCGATTTGCCTATCGTTGCCACCAATGATGTGCGCTTTATTCATCAAAAAGATTTTGCCGCCCACGAAGTACGGGTCTGCATTAATCAAGGCCGTGTATTGGATGATTCACGAAGACCCAAAGAATATACCGACCAACAATATTTGCGCAGTACCGAAGAAATGCTGGACTTGTTTGCCGACATCCCCGAAGCGTTGGCAAATACGGTAGAAATTGCCAAACGCTGCAACTTAAAACTGACCTTGGGCGAAAACTTTCTGCCCGATTTTCCGGTACCTGAAGGCATGAATCTGGGCCAGTTTATGGCCGAAGAGTCCATGAAAGGCTTGGAAGAACGTTTACAGCATTATCCGGCAGTGGGCAAAGGCACGGATGAAGAAAACCGGCGCGTTTACTATGATCGTTTGGATTTTGAATTAAAAATGATCACCCAAATGGGTTTCCCCGGTTATTTTATGATTGTTGCCGACTTTATCCAATGGGCAAAAAACAATCTTATTCCTGTCGGTCCGGGTCGGGGTTCCGGTGCAGGTTCATTGGTTGCATACTCCTTGAAGATTACCGATCTTGATCCTATTGAATTCGACCTGCTTTTTGAGCGATTCTTAAATCCAGAACGGGTTTCCATGCCTGACTTTGACGTGGATTTCTGCATGGATAGACGGGATGAAGTGATTGATTATGTCGCCCGTCATTATGGCAGGGATCATGTCGCGCAGATCATCACCTACGGTTCAATGGCCGCCAAAGCGGTTATTCGTGATGTCGGTCGGGTTCTGGGTTTTGCTTACGGCTTTGTCGATCGCTTGGCCAAGCTGATTCCGTTTGAAATCGGCATGACCTTAACCAAAGCCTTAAAAGACAGTCCTGAGCTTAAACAGCTTTATGACACCACAGAAGAAGTCAAAACCCTGATTGATATGGCGCTGTCGCTGGAAGGCACGGTGAGAAATGCCGGTAAACATGCCGGCGGCGTGGTTATATCACCGACCAAACTGACCGACTTTACACCGCTGTATTGCGACCAGGAGGGTAACAATCTCGTTACCCAATTTGACAAAGATGACGTAGAAGCCGTGGGCCTGGTCAAGTTTGACTTTTTGGGTCTGCGCACGCTGACCATTATTGATTGGGCCTTGCAGGACATTAATGCCAAGCATAAACAATTGGGTAAGCCGCTGGTCGATATAACCACCATCCCCCGTAATGATCCGGACTCTTACAATCTGTTGACCAACGCCCAAACCACCGCCGTATTTCAGTTGGAATCTCGCGGCATGAAGGAGCTGATTAAAAAGCTGAAACCCGACTGCTTTGACGATATTATCGCGCTGGTGGCGCTGTTTCGTCCGGGGCCACTGGAATCGGGCATGGTGGATGATTACATCAATGTTAAACATGGGGCAAAGGCCGAGTATGCTCACCCCTTGCTGGTACCTATTTTAAAGCCGACCAACGGCGTTATTTTGTATCAGGAACAAGTCATGCAAATCGCCCGTGAATTGGCGCTTTATACGCTGGGCGGCGCGGATATGTTGCGTCGCGCCATGGGTAAAAAGAAAGCCGAAGAAATGGCGAAGGAGCGGGAAAAGTTTACCACCGGCGCAGTGGAAAATCAGGTCGACGAACCGATAGCCACGTATGTTTTCGATTTAATGGAAAAATTTGCCGGCTATGGTTTTAACAAATCCCATTCGGCCGCTTATGCACTGGTTGCTTATCAAACTGCCTGGTTAAAAGCCCATTTTCCTGCCGAATTTATGGCAGCCGTGTTATCAGCCGATATGGATAATACCGACAAGGTCGTGGTATTGATAGAAGAATGCCGGCAAATGAAGCTGACCATTCTTCCGCCCACCCTTAACGTGTCCAACTATCGCTTTGCCGTTAATGACCATAATCATATTGTTTATGGCCTGGGCGCAATCAAGGGTGTGGGGCAAGCAGCGATTGAAGACATGCTTAAAGAACGGGAGAACAATGGCCTGTTTTCAGGTTTATATGATTTATGCAAACGGGTCGATTTACGAAAATTTAATCGGCGGGTCTTGGACGCCTTAATCCGCGCCGGTGCTTTTGATGAATTTGATGACAATAGAGCAGCTCATTTAGCCGAATTACCCACCGCATTAAGAGCGGCCGAGCAGCACGGAAAAATGGCACAAACCGGACAGAACGACCTGTTCTCGCTGCCTGGCTCCGATTCGGAAACGGAAAATAACGATAATAATGCGGCCGATAATACCGACGCCTATTCTACCGTGGTGGAGCCTTGGCCGGACAATGAGCGCCTGGCGGCAGAAAAGCAAACCTTAGGTCTGTTTTTAACGGGGCATCCGATAGACCAATATGAACCCGAATTAAAAAACTTTACCCACGGAAAAATAGGCGCTTTGCAGGTATCTCGCAACAGTGTGGAAGCACGGATTGCAGGCTTGGTGGTAGAGGTACGCACCCGTCAAACCAAACAGGGAAAAACCATGGGCTTTGCTATTCTGGATGACAAAACCGGCCGACTTGAATGTGCTGTTTTTGGTGACGTTTATGATAAATATAAGGGGTTATTTACACGCGATAATCTTTTAATCGCGGAAGGGGCTTTGGGTGTTGATAATTTTTCGGGTGGACTGCGCTTAACGGTAGAAAAATTATACGATATGGATCAGGCAAGAGAGAGTTTCTCAAGAGGTCTTAAACTAACCTGGAATGCAACAGAAGACCCGCAGGAACCAACCACTTACATTGAAAAATTAAGTGCCGTACTTGCACCGTTTAAAGGCGGTAGCTGCCCTGTCAGCATCAACTATACCTCACAGTATGCACAAGCCGCTGTTCAACTCGGTGATGAATGGCGAATACATCCAACTGATGAACTGATTTCGCGCTTAAAATCCTTATTTGGGGCAACGGCAGTAGAAATTAGATATCGGTAAAGTTAGCCACCCAGTGTGATGTAATTAAAACGCTTGCTTAAACATCATTATGGCTCTGAATACTCTCAAGTCATACAGAAAGTCGTTGTATATTTGCCCTCCGTAATTAAAGCAGTTGATTGATTAAAGTGTCGACAAGACATTCCACGGTGATTTGCCGATTAAAGATGTTATTGGTATAGGTAAGGATTAATTAAGGAGACTTGCGTAGGTTCAAAATGACGGGTATTGCGTGTTGCAACGATTAGGTTATGCTCGAGTGCGGTAGCAGCAATCATTAAATCTGCACTGCTATTGCCAATTTCTCCGCTTAACCGACCCCAGCGACGTGCAATATTTACCGATACTGGCAAAATGCGCTGTTCATATCTGAGTAAAATAGTATCCAACCAACGCTCCAGGTCTTCGGAGAAAGTTGGATTGATTCGTCTTTGCAGGGCAATGCCACGCTCAACTTCACCTAATGTAACAACACTCAGAAAAATGTCTGTCGAGTTAATACTACGCAGCCATTTTTCTAAATTTGGATCTCGCTGTTTGCGACGAATAGCCGATAAAATATCGGTATCTAAAAGGAAAGACATTATTCAAAATCTCTTGGCTGAACACTCATACGTTCAAACTCTCCGTCATCACGAGGCATACTGAGTAGATGGTCGATAAATGAAGGTGCCTGGGCGGCTTCTAGCTGTTGTAATTTCTCAAAAGCCTCGATTGATAAAATTACCGCCGCTGGCACGCCTCTACGTGTAACTATCTGTGCCTTACCTGTTTTAGCTGCGGCAACCACAGCTCCTAATTTGTTTTTAGCATCCTGTATTGACCATTTTTCTGTTTGCATAAATACCTCTTTTTATCAGTCAGTTACTATTGCAGTAATACAAAGTTTGGCTACCTAAGGCGGGACAGTTTAAGGTTTAAATCGTTCGCTCAGCGAACAGTCTCTTTTAATGCTTTATCATTAAGTTAACCGTATTGTCGGTTAAGTCTTGTTGCTTGTCCCGCCTAAAGTTGGTAGCCAAACTTGTCAGCAATAAAGAAACCTTAACCGTAAAGGATAAAACTTTTATCCCGGTGGAAAAACATTTTCCACCGGGCATTCTACCACTATTTTTTATCAATCTTCCTTGCTGGTTTAAGACCTCGGCCTTTAGGCCGAAAGGAGCGCCCCGCAACAAGCGAAGTGACGCTGCTTTATCGGGCGCGGATTGGGGAAGGATGCAGACCCCTTCCCAATCTTTGGCTTCATCCCAACGGGATGTTTCCTTATTGCTGCTTGTCTATGTTTAGTTATAATTTTAGGCATCCTTCATAGAAGCCCAAAAGTAGTTGACACTTTTTTATCACAAAAAATGCTAATAATCTCTGTCGGGTTAGGCGCTAGCCGTAACCCGACACAGACACTTCGATTTGTCGGGTTACGCTGTCGCTAACCCGACGCGACTGAACTGCAAGGCTTGTCTAAAAACTTTGCCCAGTGGTTAAAGCAGGTTTACAGAGATGTCCAAGGCAAATTAGGCGTTAATTTAACGGAGGATGTGCGTGGGGTGATGGATCGCATTACTCATCATGGCGAATCTGAACCCATGAAATCCGAATCCCCAGAAATAACCGCCGCCCGTGAAGCTAGCCCCTCAATACCCGGCGACAAGGTATTCGAGATTAAGAATGATGACGG
This sequence comes from Methylococcaceae bacterium, assembly GCA_037127995.1. GTDB lineage: Bacteria > Pseudomonadota > Gammaproteobacteria > Methylococcales > Methylomonadaceae > Methylobacter_C. Next base: position 8,982 of record JBAXXH010000141.1, read on the forward strand.
CTCCTTTGATACGGGCAGTGCTGCCGAGTTAATGGCACACGCCGACATCGATGCGGCTTTTGCCGAGCAAGCTGATACTGCGACCCGTTCAGCTATAACCTGTTTTTTAAAGTTTGGTGATTTATGAGAAA
>JBAXXH010000142.1:0-9104 GCA_037127995.1 Methylococcaceae bacterium
TTTTACCGCATTACAACCACTACTTGCTCAAGTTATTTCGTGCTCGTTCCTAACCGATAATGATTTCAAGGATTGGGGATTCTCGGTCGACAAAAAGCCCCGATGGAAGCATCGGGGCTTTTTGTTTTTTATGGAAAACACTTTAATCCGTAGCCGTTTTTACTGCCTGTACCGTTTCGGTAAAACTTATTATCAATAATGGCAAAAGCTCTGTTGTCCTGATCCGGTTTCAGGATATGCAAACCAATGGGTCTAGCGATTAAATCAGCCAACTGCAAACCCGTTGAATTGCTTTTTTTATCCGCAAATACCAAGTCGAAAGGCAACGGTTTTTGCAAATAATTAAAACCATCACATACACGACGAAACTCTAGTTCGTCATCTTCGACTTTGCCGCGCTTTTCAACTACGATGTGTGTGCTCCCAAAGTCTGCTTTTAGTTCTGACAGATAATAAAAAACACGTTCCAAACCATAACGCAAGGCAATATGATAGGGGTTTTCCGGCGTACTATATCGTTGGCGATAAATCTCTTTTTTAATCACTGTGCTGATTACAACAAACGGTGTTTTTTGGACAATATCTGTTAATTCATCCAGAAAAGCTGTTTTTACTGTTTTACTTTTCAAAAAAGCAAAATCACCGCGATCTTTGCGAATATCGGTTTCATGCAAGATGGTCTGATCATGTCCATAATGTTTAAATTTGAAGCTTTGCAATAAAGGTATTGCTGTATGGATGTAATCATTTTTCTTAAAGATACAAAACACCAGTACAAACACAGGGTAATGTGGGTCTATAGTTTTTAATCCATGATCGCCACTTTCATCTACATAAACGATATAGTCGGAAAATTTTTTATCCATTGGTGCGAATAAAATTTAGGAAGCAAAATGTAGTCTGTCACCCCTACTGAGCCCTATCTTCAACCCAATATCAAAACTTTCCATAATACCCCTCTTTCAGTGCATCAAATAAATTTGCTGCACTGTGCATTTCGCCATCATATTCAACTTCTTCATTACCTTTTAGTTCTATCACTTCGCCGTCTTCCAAGGTGAATTGATAGGTGGTATTTTCCAGATCAGATTCTTTAACCAATACGCCCTGGAATACTTCAGGATTAAAGCGGAAGGTAGTGCAACCTTTCAGGCCTTTGTCGTAAGCATATTCGTAAATAGATTTAAATTCTTCGTAAGGAAAGTCAGTGGGCACGTTAGCGGTTTTGGAGATGGAAGAATCTATCCATTTTTGCGCGGCAGCCTGAATATCAACGTGTTGTTTGGGTGTCACGTCATCTGCTGCAATAAAGTAATCCGGCAGTTTTTGTGCCGGGTCGTCACTGTAAGGCATGGCGTTGGCATTGATCATTTCACGATAAGCCAACAACTCAAAAGAAAACACATCAATTTTTTCTTTGGATTTTTTACCCGCACGGATTACGTTACGTGAGTAATGATGCGCAAAGCTGGGTTCTATGCCGTTGCTGGCGTTATTGGCCAAGGACAGGGAAATGGTTCCGGTCGGTGCAATGGAACTATGATGAGTGAAGCGGGCACCGGATTCGATGAGTCCGACAATGAGTTCAGGCTCTTCTTTAGCCAGTTGTTGCATATAGCGGCTGTATTTTGCGTGTAATAGTTTACCGGCAATTTCATCGCCCACTTTATAACCATCGGCAATCATTTCAGGACGCTTGTGCAACATTTCACCCGTAACAGCAAACAACTGTTCCATAATGGGCGCGGGGCCTTTTTCCTTTGCCAGTGACAAGCCTGCTTTCCAACCTTCTACGGCTAAAGTCTTGGTCACTTCTTCAGTAAAGTGCAATGAAGGCGCATCACCGTATTTCATGCCCAGCATGGTAACCGTTGAACCCAAGCCCAGATAGCCCATGCCATGACGACGTTTGCTAATAATTTCCTCACGTTGTTGGGGCAAGGGCAGGCCATTGATTTCGACTACGTTATCCAGCATTCGTGTAAAAATCCGGATGGCTTTGCGGTAAGTATCCCAATCAAAATACGCATCTTGAGTAAAAGGTTTTTTAACAAAACGGGTCAGGTTGATGGAGCCCAACAGGCAAGAACCGTAAGGCGGAAGCGGCTGCTCACCACATGGATTCGTAGCGCGAATTTTCTCGCAAAACCAGTTATTATTCATCTCGTTAACTTTGTCGATCAGAATAAATCCAGGTTCGGCATAGTCGTAAGTGGAACTCATAATGATGTCCCACAACCGGCGTGCAGGGATGGTTTTGGTTATTTTACAAGCTATCAGTCCATCACTATTAATGACATAGCCATCTTTGGCGGGTAACTCACGCCAGATAATGAGTTTGCTATCTTTCAAGTTCAGCTTGTCGAGTTTGACTTCTTTTTCTGTTACTGGAAATGATAACGGCCAAGGCAGGTCATTTTTTACCGCCTGCATAAATTCAGTGGTAATTAACAGCGATAGATTAAATTGGCGTAAGCGGCCATTTTCACGTTTGGCACGAATAAATTCCACGACATCGGGGTGACCCACATCAAAAGTGGCCATTTGTGCGCCACGTCTTCCACCGGCCGACGAGACGGTAAAACACATCTTGTCATAAATATCCATAAACGATAACGGCCCGGAGGTGTAAGCGCCGGCACCGGAAACATAAGCGTCTTTAGGACGAAGGGTTGAAAATTCATACCCGATTCCACAATTGTGGATTACTGCCAAACCACCATTGCCCGCTAAATAGTTGTTATGTTTATCAACAGTAAAATCATAAAAGGTCTCGCCGATATCCAGATTACGCTTGATACTTTTTACCGGACGTAATTGTCGAACAAAATCAATATGACTGTTTAATTGGGGAAATTTTTCTGCCCACTTATCCAGGTACACCCGGCTAATCGTCGCTTGCTTATGCTTGCCATGATAAATACCCTGCGTCTGTTTTTCAGTATGGCTCAGTTCGGATTGGCTCGTTTCAAGTGCGACTCGTAAGGCCGAAGTCATCACATAATGGTCGTATTGACCCGCTTGAGACTTATGGTCTTTAATGCGGTTTATTTTGCCGCTATCCGCCATAAAGGCGCTCATTTTAATCAAGAACCCTGAATCAGATATTTTAATGCTATAGCCACCATTGTCTTTTATGATATTGCCGTTATACTCATGTGACCGTTCTTTTCTTTGAGTAATAGCCGCATGGACACCGAATAAAGCCAATAGACTTTGAATTTCATCCGCGAAAGCCGCACACTGACAACTTAATATTGCGCTGCCGCGTTCTGTAGAAATAGTGCCATCGGTATCAATGAGACCCGCCAGGAAGGGTAAAAAAACGCGATCTGGCGCTTGTTTAATCCACTGGGGTACTTTTAAATTGTGGCTTTTTTTTCCGCATTGATTATCAAACAATTCACTTGCAGCACTTGCTTTAAAACTGGCGACAGTAAAATCCCATACCGCTGTATTGTTGATCGTAACCGCTTGCACTACATTGGCTTGGCAATCATAAAACCGTTGAAAAAAGTGCGCGTAACGTTCGACTACTTCGCGCTCTGCCGCGCGTATTTTAAAAATCAGGCGTTTACCATGGACTTTGGCCTTGATCTGCCATTTTTCACGCGAAGGTGCGTAAGTTATGTGTTTTTCGTAGGATGAACCATCACCCAGATGGGCTCCGACAAACCATGCTTTTAATGCTGATTTTTTATCAGCCTCCCAGGGCAGTTGATAATGAACCAGGGCATCGGATTGGTTAATTTCATCCGCACGAACGTACTGTAATTTGTCGTCTCTATAAACAAGCACGGGATGCTTGATTGATGTGGTGAGCGTACCGAGGTGAGAACCTATTTCAATATTTTCGTCTGTGGGTACTACTGTAGTCATGTGCTTTAGGATGGGGCGCATTTCAAACAGGCGTGAGTCACGATCATAACTAAGAATTTGTTGATGCTTCTCGGTGACGGCCTGTACTGCTGTAACATAACCTTTTTCAGTGCATACCAGCGTATTAGGTGCAACGCAACCCGCTTTTAACGTAAGCCCCGCTTCATGCACTTTGCCCAGAATGTCATCCATGGAATCGGCGATAGTGCCGGACACGGTGCAGTTAATGGTTGATGTCGCCGGTTTATGTGCCAAGGCACCGGCATTGGAAATAATGCGTCCTGCGGGGATAACACCTTGACGCAATGCCCAGAGAAATTCTTTGTAATACTGTTCTTGTTTATGGGCGCCTTTTTCCACGTCAGAAAGCGCTTTGGCAACCCGTTGATAGGTTTCATCAATGGAGCCATCAAGCGCTATGCCATCCTTGCTTTTTAAGCGATATTTGGTGTCCCAAATGTCCATTGAAGCGTCTTGAAAAGGGATTTCCGTGACGGTATTGGGGATGACATGAAGTTGTGCTGACATGGGGTTATATCTCTGAATGTAGTATGTGGATTAAGTGAAAATAAACCATAAATCAGCACCTTAGGGTTTGCATGACTCATGTTTTAATGTCTATATATAGATGGTTTTTAATTTATGGGCACAATATATAGTGTTTTTAGGAAAAAACAATCGTTTTTTCCGGCAAAAAAAAACAGCTAAAAAAAGCTTTTACAGGTGCTTGTTTTTTAAGGTACGGGATTTTCTGTCGGGGATTTTGGTACTAAAAAAAATGCATTTTTGGTTATTTTGGATGCCTTGATTGCGGCCGGTAAGTTTTAAGAAATTATCACCACGAAGGCACGAAGAGCACGAAGAAAAGAAATTTTTTTCGTAACCCTTCAGCCGTTAAAAAATAGAACACGGATAACACGGATTTAACTGATAGACGCGGATAAGGAAAGTTTCTCAGTCTTATAACATACAGAACAAGGCCTTTTTCGATAAAAATAAAATCCGTTGAAATCCGTATAATCAGTGTCATCCGTGTTCTATGATCGAAGCCAATATCTACGTTTTTTTTCGTGTCTTCGTGGTGAAAAAAAGTTAAGGTTAATCAACCAACATATCGCCACTTTGGTGTTGCCACATGGCGTAGTATTTACCTTTTTGTGCGAGTAGTTGTAGATGTGTGCCTTGCTCTATAATGCGGCCTTTTTCCAAAACGATAATGCGATCCATCTTTAAGATAGTGGAAAGTCGATGGGCGATAACAATGGCGGTTTTATTTTTTATCAGTTCAAAAATAGCAACCTGTATTTGTTTTTCAGTGAGTGAGTCCAGCGCACTGGTGGCTTCATCCAGTACCACGATAGGCGCATCTTCAAGAAAAGCGCGGGCAATGGCAATACGCTGCCGTTCACCGCCAGAAAGTTTAACGCCCCGTTCGCCCACCAAGGTATCAAATTGGTCGGGTAAGGCTTGGATAAATTCAAGGCTGCGGGATTTTTGGGCAACCGCAATAAGCTGCTCTTCTGAAATATTGGCACCCAGTGTAATGTTGTCACGTATTGAACGGTGAAATAAATCGGGCTGTTGAGGCACCATGGATATTTGTTCACGCAGGGCCTGCAAGGTAAACGCTTTTGCGTCGATCCCGTCAAAAGTAAGTGTGCCTTGTTGGGGATCAAGAAAGCGAAACAACAATTTGGTTAAGGTTGATTTACCGGAACCGGATTGACCGACCAGCGCTATTTTTTCACCGGCTTTTAAGTTCAGCGAGAAATTATCAAACAAACGGGTTTGCCGGAGATTGGCCTGGTTATAGGTAAAGCAGAGCTTGTTAAAGCTGATGGCACCTTGGCTGATGGTGTGTGCTTGTGCTTGATCGCTGTCTTTTTCAATATCTTCTTGTCTGAAAACTTCGGCCATTTCCGACGCGTCAGCCAACGCGGTAAAAAAAGTTCTAAAATTACGGCCAAACTCCCATAAACGCTGGATAAGAATGAGCATAATCGACTGGAACAAAACAAACTCGCCGACCTGAAAAATGCCGGTTGTCCATTTTTGGATCATTAAATAAACCAAGAGCAATTCAATACCAAAAGTCATTACACCTTGGACGGCAAAGGAAATAAAGGTAAACAACCAGGCGATTTTTTTCTTTTTGTAAACAAAATCCGAGGCTTTGTTGATGCGTGCTTGCTCACGGGTTTCCAGAGCAAAGCTTTTGACAATAAAGATGTTGCTGATGGCATCCGAATACACGCCGCCAACAATTGAATCAGCTTCAGCGACAGCCTGATCGAAACGCATTTTCCAGAGTGAATAGGCGATATTCCAGGTGATAAACAGGCTAACCCACGCCAGGAAGTAAAAAGCGAATTCTTGTTGCTGCCGGTAAAAGATGGTGAATGAAATGATTATCGCTAAAATATTCATGAAGAACTGAAATAAAAACCAGTCCATAATCGTTTCAAAAGAACGTGAAAAGCGGTTGGCTTGTTTAATTAAGCTGCCTGAAAAACTATTCTCGAAAAAAGCATATTTTTGTTTTTTAAGGACATCAAAACAGCGTTTTTCAAGTAAATTAATACCACCGCCATCAAGCGGAATAATGGCAATTTCAAGCAGTCGCCATGATAACCAGATACCTGCATAGATGCAGGCAATAACTTTTAAATTTTCCAGTAACAGCGCCAGCGTTGCCTCGGAATAAGGCGCAGCCAGTCCATTGGCTATATTTTTATAATAAATGGGGGCTGATAAATCCAGTGTGATGGAACAGGCCAAGGCAAATAAGGCCATAAAGAAATAGCCTTTTTTTTGCCAGACAACTTTGCAGTATTCTTTAAATATGATGTCCATTATTGTCGTTGCTTGATCTTGTGATGGGACTATTTTAGGATGAAAGGCATGAAATATTTCGTGGCATTGGATCAATACTCAGTATACAGTAGATGGACTGCAATTAATTTTAGCAAAGCCTGTTTATATATTGACTTCAATCATAGAACACGGATGACACGGATTATACTGATTTTATTGTTAGTCGATAAAGACCTTAACTGTTTATAGGCAATATTTTCATGAGATTAAAAACTTCCCTTATCCGTGTCTACCAGTCAAATCCGTGTCATCCGTGTTCTATTTTTTAATGGCTGAGTAATTACTTTTCGTTAAACTATTATTTTTGTAACAACTTGAGTGTGTCATGTTGAATAATTTACAGACGCCACAAAAAGATCGGCAAGCTATCGGTTCCATCGTTGAAGTGCATGGCCCGGTGGTGATTATTGATTGCTCCCGGTTACCACCCTTGCGCCAGGCTTTATGCACCTGTTTTGATCACAGTACTTATCTGTTTGAGGTGCATCAGCATCTTGATGAGCGCCATATCCGGGCGATTACCCTGCACGGCACCGCTGGTTTGAGTCGGGGCATGATTATTTATGATACCGGCGCACCTTTGCAAATTCCGGTATCGGAACACTGTCTGGGGCGGTTGTTAAACATATTCGGAGAGCCGCTGGACGGGCTGCCCCCCTTGGCGCAAAAGGAATTTCGTAATATCCATGCAAAACCGCTGCCATTATCGGAGGCCATAGGCATCAGCGGGATTTTGGAGACAGGTATTAAGGTTATCGATTTATTATGTCCTTTTGTTAAAGGCGGAAAAACCGGATTGTTTGGCGGGGCAGGGGTTGGCAAAACCGTGTTGGTTATGGAGTTTATTCATGCGGTTTCTGCCATTCATAAAGGCGTTTCCGTATTTGCCGGGATTGGCGAACGTATCCGCGAAGCGCACGAGTTGTGGCGCGAGATGCAACAAGCCGCAGTCATGCAGGATACCTTAATGGTGTTCGGGCAAATGGACGAATCGCCAGGCGTGCGTTTTCGGGTTGGACTGTCAGCCTTAACTTACGCCGAATACTTGCGTGATACCTTGCATAAAGAAGTCTTGTTTGTTGTCGATAATGTCTTTCGTTTTGTGCAGGCGGGCAGTGAAATTTCAAGTCTGCTCGGTCGTATGCCTGCTACGGTAGGTTATCAGCCCACACTCACCACAGAAGTCGCGGAACTGGAAGATCGGATATTGTCCACCCGGCAAGGTGCTATTACGTCGGTGCAGGCGGTTTATGTACCTGCCGATGATATGACCGATCCTGCGGTTAGTGCCATATTGAGTCACTTGGATACCACCGTTATTTTATCCAGAGATCAGGCCAGCAAAGGCATTTATCCCGCTGTCGATCCTTTGCGTTCAAGCAGTAAACTGATGGATCGACATACCTTGGGTGATCGACATTATGCAGTGGCTCAAAGCGTTCGCGAGCATCTGGCGCGTTATCATGAACTGGAAGATATTATTGCCATGCTGGGTATTGAAGAATTATCCGAGATTGATCGCAAAGTGGTGATGCGTGCCCGAAAATTACAACGTTATTTGACCCAGCCATTTTCGGTGTTGGCCCAGCACACCAAACAAACCGGCGTGTCAGTGCCTTTAGAGCAAACCTTGACGGATTGCGAAGCTTTTTTGGCAGGACACTATGATGACTTGTCTGAAGAGCAATGCTATATGCGCGGTTCCATGCAGGAAACGTAATGAACTCATTCGTATTAAACCTGTTTGATGCAACCCATGAGCAGCGCATTACCGGCGTTACTTCTTTTGTCGGTGAAGATAGCACGGGCAGTTTTGGAATCCAGTCCAATCATGCCCGCTTTATGACCACACTGATTTTTGGTTTGGCGCGTTTTAGTTTGGGAGCAGATGACTGGCAGTATTTGGCGCTACCCGGAGCGGTCGTCTATTTTAACAAAAATGAGTTAACGATTAGCACCCGGCATTTTTTGATAGATACAGACCTTGAGCGAATCAGCGCCTTATTGGAACAACAATTAATAACCGAAGAAGAAAATCTGCGTGCCACCCGTGAAAGTCTGTACAGAATGGAACAGGCCATACTTAAACGCATGATAATGCTTAAAAGTAAAACGGTGTGGTAGCACTGTCGTGGGAGCGACGCCTACGTCGCGACTAACGCTACCATCGCGACTAACGTTTCAACTCGCGACGTAGGCGTCGCTCCCACGAAGTTGATAGTCAATTATGGGCTTTTTTAAAGTCCTTGCGCAAAATTATTATTTCAATGCTTCAATAATTATTGTATAGTTGCTTAATGGAAAAACAACTCGCAACAACATTATTTGAATCGCTGGCTTCCGGAGTTCGT
>JBAXXH010000143.1:0-9094 GCA_037127995.1 Methylococcaceae bacterium
ACCTTTAGGTGGTACATGATTTAACCCGCTTTGAGCGGTTCACATTTTCAAGCCTACGGCTTTGCCGGAGGTTTTTGACTTTGCAAGAATCAGCGCCGACAGAAAGCAGAATGAAAGTGCTGGTTATTTTTTTAGAAGAGAGTGAATTTTTGCCGAATCAAACAACAGTAAACGCCTTGCAAGCTGCGGAACGTAGAGAATATGAAGCGGTTAATTTAGATGAATTAAAATAAAAGTGGCATGATGCGTAAGGTTTGCTCCCACTGTTACTCACGTTTTGAAAGTTAGGCAACTCGCAATAAATAAGCCCCCAATTTGGAGTACAAACCTAGGTTTGTACTCCGGCCTTTAGGCAGCTCGCAATAAATAATCGTCCACTTTATAGTCTCCACACGCTTCGTACACAGCGTTGTAGGAATCATTAAGTCGGTAGTGCTCCCAGAGTCAGGCAATGATTGGAGGTGGTATTTATTGCGAGTTACCTTACTGAAGTATTTAAGCGTTTCGGTTGGGGTTGTAAACCCCGACCGGCATTGTTGAATTAAAAACTTGAAGATTGAGTTATAAAGACTGAATCTTGGCTTGCTGTTGTTCAAGGTTGTTTAAATTTGAAAGCAAATCCGCCAGTTTGGCTTTTTCTTTATCAATGACTTCTAGGGGGGCTTTATCAATAAAGGTGGGGTTGCTTAACTTGCCTTCAATTCTTGGCAGGTCATTTTTAATCTTTTGTATTTCTTTGTCTAATCGCGCCAGTTCAGGCTCTTTGTCTATCAGACCTGCCATCGGGATCAAAATTTTCAACTCACCGACCAAAGCAATCGCAGATTCCGGGGTTATCTCATCGCTAGTTAACCAGGTTATAGACTCCAAGCGCCCCAGTCTTTTTAAATAAGCCGAACTGTTGCTTAAGTAATCCTGGTCAGTCACCGAGCCATTTTGTAGCAATACCGGCAACGGCTTGCCGGGGGCAATATTCATTTCACCACGAATACGGCGCACACCTAAAATAAAGCTCATAACCCAATTGATTTCAGCGACCGCGTTGTTATCAACGCGTGCTTCATCAGCGACCGGATAAGGTTGCAGCATGATCGATTCAGCGTGCGTCGCGCCAGTTCCCGACTGGCTTGCGGCATACACACCATCCCTGGCGATAACCCCCGCTAACGGTGCCACACGTTGCCATATTTCTTCGGTGATAAACGGCATGATGGGGTGCGCCAAGCGTAAGATGGACTCCAAAACGGTCAGCAGCGTTTTACGGGTGCCGCGTTGAAGCGACGCATCATCGGATTGCAGTGATATTTTTGCCAGTTCCAGATACCAGTCGCAGTATTCATTCCAGGTAAATTCATAAATCGCTTGCGCCGCCAAGTCAAAACGATAATTATCAATCGCGTTGCTGGTAGTCGCTGTTACTTGATCCAGTCTAGAAATAATCCAGCGATCAACTTGCGTGTAGGTGCACGGTGCATCAGTTAAACCGTTATCCTGTTCTTCGGTATTCATCAACACAAAACGTGCGGCATTCCAAAGTTTATTGCAAAAGTTGCGATAGCCTTCAGTCCGGGCCAGGTCAAAACGAATATCCCGTCCTGTAGATGCCAAAGAGGCAAAGGTAAATCGCAAGGCATCGGTACCGTAAGACTGAATGCCTTCGGGAAAATGTTTGCGTGTATCTTGTTCGATCTTTTTGGCCAAATGCGGTTGCATCATGCCTGAAATGCGTTTTTCGACCAACGTTTCCAGTTCTATACCATCGATAATATCAATCGGGTCAAGTACGTTGCCTTTGGATTTGGACATTTTTTGGCCTTCCGCATCGCGCACCAAACCGTGTATGTAGACTTCTTTAAACGGCACGGTACCCTGAAATTTTAAGCCCATCATAATCATCCGCGCCACCCAGAAGAAAATAATGTCAAAACCCGTTACCAAAACACTGGTTGGGTAATGTTTAGCCAATTCTTCTGTGTTTTCCGGCCAGCCCAGCGTAGAAAACGGCCATAAGGCAGAGGAAAACCAGGTGTCCAGCACATCTTCATCTTGTCTAAGCGCATAGTCTGCGGATAGATTGTGTTTGTCGCGAATGTCCTGCTCAGAGTTGCCAACGTAAATATTGCCCAGTTCGTCATACCAGGCAGGGATACGATGACCCCACCATATTTGCCGCGAAATACACCAGTCCTGAATATTGCGCATCCAGTCAAAATAGGTGTTTTTCCAGTTGTCCGGCACAAATTTGATGTCGCCATTTTCAACGGCAGCAATCGCAGGTTCTGCCAGAGGCGCGACTTTAACATACCACTGATCCGTTAATAAGGGTTCAATAACGCTGTTGGTACGGTCGCCGCGCGGCACCATCAATTTATGGTCGGCGATTTTTTCCAGCAGACCGAGTGCTTCCAGATCAGCAACCATGATTTTACGAACTTCAAAACGATCAAGGCCGCAATATTTTTGCGGAATCAGGACATTTTCATCCTCGGAATTACTGCGTATGGCGGCATCAACGGTAAACAGGTTAATCAAACCGCCATGCGGTAAATCCTGAATAACCGAGGTATGACGGTGACGTGTCCACACTTCGTAGTCATTAAAATCATGGGCAGGTGTAATTTTGACGCAACCGGTACCAAATTCAGGATCAACATATTCATCGGCAATAATAGGAATGCGGCGACCGGTTAACGGCAGTTCTACAAATTCGCCCAGCAAATGTTTGTAACGGTCATCATTGGGATGGATCGCTACTGCCGCATCACCCAGCAGAGTTTCAGGACGGGTGGTTGCAACCACCAAATGGCCTTGGCCATTCGACAGGGGATAACGCAGATGCCACATAAAACCGTTTTCTTCTTCAGAAAGCACTTCCAGATCAGAAACAGCGGTATGTAAAACAGGATCCCAGTTGACCAGGCGCTTGCCGCGATAAATCAGGCCTTCTTCATAAAGTTGTATAAACACCGCCTGCACCGCATCAGACATGCCGTCATCCATCGTAAAGCGTTCCCTGTCCCAATCCAGCGAAGAGCCCATACGTCGAAGTTGACGGGTAATGGTACCGCCGGATTCTTCTTTCCACTGCCAGACTTTTTCAAGAAATTTTTTGCGCCCCAAATCATGACGGGTTTTGCCTTCAGCATTGCACAGCCGTTCGACCACCATTTGCGTGGCAATCCCCGCATGGTCTGTGCCTGGTTGCCATAAGGTGCTGTAGCCTTTCATGCGATGATAGCGGGTGAGGGCATCCATAATGGTATCCTGAAACGCATGGCCCATGTGTAAGCTGCCGGTGACATTGGGCGGTGGAATCATGATGCAATAAGATTCACCCTCTGATTTGGCGGCAAAATAGCCTTTTTCTTCCCAGGTTTGATACCAGCGTTGTTCAATTGAATGCGGTGCGTATGTTTTTTCCATGTAGGGGACTTTATGTTTTCGTGAGAGATGAGGTATTTTAACAGGATTAAGGTCAGGAATCAGGCTGGTGGATTTGAATGTGTGATGAGCCCATGAAAATCAAGAAAAGAACGAAAAAAAACCGGCATACGGTTTAGTAATCGGGATCTTCATTTTCCATACCTCTCATTGCAGAGGTTATAGAAAAAGCATTTTCTTCTTTCTCGGCTTTATATTTAAGGTATTCCACAAAATCCAGCACTTCCAGTTGTTTTGATTCGGGCAATGAAGCAACGGCTATTAATATTTTTTCTGATAAATTCATGAGGGTCTCTGGTTAAGGCGATATTGCAGTATTGTAGGAGCAATACTTAGTTTCAATACCAGATATTTTCATAAGGCAGTTGATTTCCAAAATAACTCACTATGCGAAGCTGATCCTGACGTAACTATTCAGCCCCCTCTTTTTAAAGAGGTGCTGAGTAGAGTGGTATTTGATTGGTTGGTTATGCTATCAATCTAGTCTTGCAGGTAGACCGCTGAGCTTTCGAATGCTTCTTCTGGTGTCCCATGGAAACTTCCGTTATCAAATATACAGGGCTCATATTTATTGTTGCTGTAGGTGTAGAAGGCCATGCTCCATTGATCTTCATCCCCGAAGTAACGTATCCGGCACAAATGTAACGGTGTGCTCCGAAGCCGCTCAAGGTATTGTTCGAGAGTCTCATCTACGACCAGGAACAGCGAAGCTGGCGGTTCATCAGGCTCGGTGTAGGCATCGATATAACAGAAAATCCCGTGAAAGCGTATTCCCAAGCGGGTAAACTTTCCGGCGTATTTTGCCTCGGCATAGGAGCGAATCCGCTGTTCAGTGCGTTGCTTAACAGCGGCGGGAATCTTGACTCCGCCAGAGTGTGGATCAAAGCCCCATGCATTCATGATTTATATCTCCATTTCAAATTTTTGTTGCTTAACTTTAATGCCCGATTTTATGAGTCGTTATGGTGATACCGGACTGTTGATAGTGTCGATAGCGATCTCTGCCGAGTTCTTTGGTGGCTTCACTATTATCCAGTATCTCAAGGATGCGCTCAATTTTATCGACTTGTTTGGGGCAATACGACGACAGGTTAATGACGGTTTTTTGCCAGAGCTCCGGCACATCCAGTGAGCCAATCAAGATGATTTTTTCAAGGGCGGGCAGTTCGCCTGTGTAAATTTGGTGCGGAATAAAACTGCCTGCCCTGAAAGTCCAGAGCAGGTCGTCTATTTTTTGGCTTTGTTCTGCATTGTCAGTGAGCACGTAACAAAAACAACCGCTACGATACGCTTTCTCAATGAGTTTGCAGGCAAATTCATAACGTTCCTGTGTCGATTCTGACGGCAGGATATAAAAGCTGACTTCAGCCATGCGCCCGATTTATCAGATATTGGCTTAATAAGGGAACCGGACGACCGGTTGCGCCTTTATTTTGGCCGGTGCGCCATGCCGTACCGGCAATGTCAAGATGCGCCCAATGGAAGTTTTCCGCAAATTGTGATAGAAAACAGGCCGCAGTAATGGTACCTGCATCTTTGCCACCGACATTAGCCAGGTCGGCAAAATTGGATTTAAGTTGCTCCTGATATTCTTCCCACAACGGCAAACGCCACAAGCTATCGGTGGCGGTTTCACTGGCTGCCAGCAAGTCATTACATAACGCGTCATTATTGCCAAGCAAGCCGCTGGGCACACGACCCAAGGCCACCAGACAAGCGCCGGTTAAGGTTGCCATGTCGATTACGACATCGGGGTTGAATCTTTCTGCATAGGTTAACGTGTCGCAAAGCAGTAAGCGGCCTTCTGCATCCGTGTTGAGCACTTCAATGGTTTTACCGGACATGCTGGTTAAAATGTCGCCCGGTTTATTGGCATCACCGTCAGGCATGTTTTCCGAGGAAGGAATCAGGCCGATAATATTCAGTGGCAGTTGCATTTGCGCTGCGGCCAGCAAGGTTCCAAGAACGGTTGCTCCACCGCACATATCGTATTTCATCTCATCCATGCCGGGGGCTTGTTTTAAGGAAATACCACCTGCATCAAAGGTAAGACCTTTCCCGATTAAGACGATAGGCTTGCCGTTTTTTTCACCGCCACGATAATCGATGGTGATTAATTTAGCGGGTTGGCGACTACCGCGTGAAACCGATAACAAAGCGCCCATACCCAGCTTTTCCATATCAGCTTCTTCAAGGATGCTGATGTCAAGGCTGGGGTATTGTTTACCCAGTTCCAGCGCTTGTTCGGCAAGATAAGCGGGTGTGCAGATATTACCGGGTAAATCGCTTAACAGTTTGGTCAGGTTGATGCCGTCAGCAATGGCTTTGCCTTGAATCAGACCTGCTTTTGCAAGCGCCTGTTCTGTTTCTGGCACGGTAATGCTGATTTTTTCAACTTTGCTATCGGTTTCTTTATTCGATTTGTAGGCCGTAAATTGATAAACCGCATCGCTAAATACTTCGATGATTTGACGGGTTTTCCACTGCCTGTCAGCGCCAATAACGTCAGCATCTGCCAGGCTACAGGCAACAGATTTTATTGAGGTTTTTTTCAGGCTGTTAATAGCGGCAAGCAGTGCTTTTTTATAATTCTTGCCTGATAAAGGCTTGTTTTCACCCAGTCCGACCAACAAAATACGCTCAATAGCGCTATCCGGTACGGCGTTTATTAATACGGTTTCGCCATTTTTTCCGCTTATGTCACCACGGCCAAGTATTTTACTAATCAATCCTTGGGTACTCTGGTTGATTGCGCTTGCTGACGTACCGAGTTGCTGATCCTGGTAAACACCCACAATAAGACAATCACATTGCAAGGTTTCTAATGGCGCGGTTTCTATAGCATAATCCATAACTTAACTCATAATAGGTGCTGATTAAAAATCTTATCGTGACAGGGCAGGGAAGTTCGTCCTATCAAGATGAGCTGTTAACGCAAGATTATACAACCAATAGCGATGCTACACAGCTACAGTGGCTTGTTTAGCGTGAATTAATCAGAAAGGGCAGGGCGCAGTGCCTTGGTTTTGGGCTGGTTTTGAAGGTGCTGGCTTGTAGCGAAGTGGTAACCGGATGCGTTGTGATAGGAATTAAGGTCAGCGGGCTATTCAAGCATTTAATTAAATGTAAGCCAATTAATTATCCATGAAGAGGGCGGGAACAGTGTTTTTTCGTAAAATCGTGGCGCTTTGCTTTAAGTGCGATGTCTACAGGCTACCCTAACCGAAATAATTCTTTCATCAAGAGTTCAACGCCCCAAGTTACCAAGAGGCTAAAAATAATCATGCAAAGTGATAGAGTCATAATGCCGGGTATGCTAATCCAGTCATATTTGATAGCTTGTTTAGTCATGGCAATTAGTCCTCAATAACGAGTTGATGGACTTATTGTGATGGAGTCACATTAAAATAGGATGACGTTTTTGTGAAATATTTGTGACAAACAAAGCTAATAGATTTTATTTACCACGAAGACACGAAGAAAGAAAACTTCGTGTCTTCGTGGTGATAAACTTTTTTGTAGATATGGCTGTTATTGATCAGCACTTACTGACAAGGCGCTAACTAACTCAATGGTTAGGTATGACGATTGTAGGCTTGCTGAGCAAATAGGGTATTGGTTAGTAAAACAAAAAGCTGGAAAAGAGCAGCGCCAGCTATCGCAAAAAGAGAGGCCAGTAAAATCATTGTGTTTATAATTTTCATGCTGAGTTACCCAAAATTAGTTTAATTTGTGGGTGAATAATCCTCTCGTTAAATAAGTAAAACAAGCGATTTAATGTTTGATTAAATAAAAAACAGTCAGTGTTTTAGGTGCTTTGCAGGGTGTCAGCCTAGTTCGTTGTTAGTTAGCAACAGCTTTTTTACAAGCGTTTTTGCCGCAAAAAATGAACTTGCTATCGGCATCTCGGATTGTTGAATGAACGGATGAATTTTGACTGCCGTGGCCTTTTTTTTGTGTAAAAACAACAGAAAAATTAAGAGTCATTTAGTCATAAATTAATGCTTAAATAAAGAAAATTTGTTGATTACCACCGCAAGTATTGCCGAACATTTTAGTGCTTGTTTTCGAAGGTAGTGCGTAATAAATAAACGGCCACAGATTCGCAGATTAAACCTGTTTATAATATGTGAATCTGAAACGTTTGAAGGCTTTAATGGCTTTTAAAATGTGAGTAACGGGGTTGCAAACCCCGTCACGCTCCATTGGTATTTCTTTAAATATTTTTGTGGGCTAATTAATTTTTCCGGGATGAAAGTGATGCCCTTGAATTATTTTTTAAGCTCAACAGCATTTTTAGGTTAAATTAAGTTAATTTTCGTTAGCTTAAAAGAGATTATAAAACACCTGTGACGACTTTATTCCCCATTCCCAAAAACCATCCACAACGCTTTGTTCTTCACAACGAAGTTCATGCCAGGGCACCTTTTATTCTTGATTTACCGGTTAGAGCCAGTCATCTTGCTTTGTTGCTGTCAAATGATGAAAAATTGCAGGAACGTCAGCACTTGATAACCTTGTGTGAACGATTTGGAGTCGCGCCACCTGAAAAAGAAGCGGATCACTTTAGTGTCAGCTTTAATTCTTTTCAAATACGTTGGGAACAGCACGGCGAATTTAGTACTTACAGCTTTTATGTGCACGATACGCCTAAGGATCCCTTTGCGGATTCTGCCTTAAAAAAAGTGCCGGTGGATTGGCTGTCTGGATTATCCGGACAAGTTATTGTTGCGGCTCACGCAAGCATTGTCTCTGCTGGCGATATTAATTATGAAGAGGCGGCCGATTTAGCATCGCTCACGGTTTACTTTGCCGGCAATTCTGTCATTGGCTCTAAAGTAACCGGCGGTGCGGCTTCGGTATTTACGGATTTTCACATACACGTTGACGGTTTTAGCCGTTTTTTAATTATTAATAATGACTTAAGAGCCGAGCAGGCAGGGCGCTTATTGCAAAGGCTTTTTGAGATTGAAGTGTATCGGGTTATGGCGTTACTGGCTTTTCCCATCGCCCGTAAACTGTATCCGGCTTTAAATAAGTCTGATCGGCAACTGTATACCATCACCAACGCAATGACCTTGCCAGACAATAATGATGCCGCATTATTGGATGAGTTAACCACCCTGGCTGCCGAAATTGAAAATTATATCTCCAGTAATCATTTTCGCTTTGCGGCTGCCAGTGCCTATTATCAATTGGTTGAACAGCGCGTCAATGATTTACGCGAAGTCAGGATTCAAGGTATTCAGACCTTGGGTGAGTTTATCAAACGACGACTGGAGCCGGCGATTAATACCTGCGAATCTGTCTCGCATCGCTTTACCTTACTGTCTGAACGCGTTAGTAACGCCAGTCAGTTATTGCGAACCAAGGTTGACATCATTATTGAGCGACAAAATCAGGGCTTGTTAACGTCAATGGCCTTGCGTGCAAAAATGCAATTGCGGATGCAACAAATTGTTGAAGGCATCTCGATGGTTGCCATTACTTATTATGCCGCCAGTCTTATTGGTAAAATAGCTGAAGCCCTCCATATTTTGGGATGGATGGTTAATCCTGGTATTATTGAGGGTATTTCCATTCCTTTTATTTTGATAATTATTGCCATTAGCAGCAAACGGATTCACAAGATCATTGCCAATACCACCGAATA
>JBAXXH010000144.1:0-9005 GCA_037127995.1 Methylococcaceae bacterium
TTTTGTGGTGTAATGCCAACGTTTTACGTCTTTATGCGCCACTTGTATCGGTATTTTTTATATTAAGTGGAGGGTTTCGCCGCAACTTGTTTGGAGAGTAGGCTTATTAACTATGCGATTTACTATTAAAAACGGTTTAGACCTACCCATAACGGGAGGTCCTAAGCAAATTATTGAGGATGGCAATCAGGTTAATACCGTTGCAATTCTGGGGATTGATTACGTAGGCATGAAGCCTACCATGTTGGTTAGCGAGGGGGATACGGTCAAGTTGGGTCAGGTACTTTTTACTGACAAGAAAAATCCGGGGTGTGTATTTACGTCACCGGGTGCGGGTATCGTTAAAGCGATAAACCGTGGCACCAAGCGGGTATTGCAATCCGTTGTTATTGAATTGCAAGGCTCTGCTGAAGAATCGTTTAGCCAATACCATGAAGCTGATCTTGTTAATCTAACGGCTGAACAGGTTAAAGAAAATCTGTTGGCTTCAGGTTTGTGGGCTACGATAAGGACACGTCCTTATGGCAAAACGCCTGCTGTAGATAGCAAACCCAGCTCTATTTTTGTTACCGCTATCGACACCCGGCCTTTAGCGGCCGATCCTGCGGTTATTATTAAGGCGCGTGGAAATGATTTTGCTAATGGTTTGGCGGTTATTGCCAAGCTGACTGAGGGTAAAACTTACGTTTGTAAAGCGACAGATGCAGATATAGCTACCGGTAATGCTGTAACGGTCGCCGAGTTTTCAGGACCGCATCCTGCCGGTTTACCCAGTACCCATATTCATTTCATTGATGCCGTTAGTATTACCAAGTCTGTGTGGCACCTGGATTATCAAGCTGTCATGGCAATTGGCGCATTATTTACAACCGGTAAATTAAATGTCGAAAGAGTCATTTCTTTAGCGGGCCCTACCGTAATAAATCCACGCTTGATTCGCACGCGTCTAGGCGCTAATACTGATGATTTGGTTGCAGGTGAGTTGCTGGATGACGTTGAAAGTCGGGTCATTTCCGGTTCTGTCTTGTACGGACATACGGCAACCGATTGGGCTGCGTATTTAGGTTGTTACAGCAACCAGATTTCTGCGTTGCAGGAAGGTCGTGCCCGGGAATTGTTTGGCTGGATTGTGGCGGGTAAAGATAAATATTCCGCATTGAATGTTTATACCTCCAGTGTTGATCGTAAAGATAACCGTCTTTTTCCATTAACCACAGATAAAAATGGCAGCAACCGGGCGATTGTTCCTGTCGGCATTTATGAAACCGTCATGCCTATGGATATTTTGCCGACACCGTTGCTGAAAGCATTGGTGATTGGTGATTCTGATCAGGCTCAGTTGTTGGGTTGCTTGGAACTTGATGAAGAAGATGTCTCCTTATTTACATTTGTAGATCCAGGTAAGCATGACTTTGGTCCTGTGCTGAGAGCGAATTTAACTAAAATCGAGAAGGAAGGATAATGTCGGCTAGAGAAATTTTAGATAGCATAGAGCCGCATTTTACAAAAGGCGGTCGGTTTGCCAAGTATTACGGTCTCTATGAGATGGTGGATACTTTCATATATACGCCAGCTGATGTAACTCGCGGCACAACTCATGTTCGTGACGGTAATGACCTGAAACGGACGATGACTTTTGTAGTGATAGCAACGCTGTTTTGTGTGCTGATGGCGATGTATAACACCGGTTACCAGGCCAATTTGGCAATGGGCACCATGGGGCTTGAGAAAATAGATAACTGGCGCAGTATCCCGATGATGCTGTTCGGCTATAGCACCATGAATCCGTTTTCCAACCTGGTTCATGGTGCTTTATACTTTTTACCTATTTATATCACTACCTTGGCTATCGGTGGTATTTGGGAAGTATTGTTTGCTACCGTTCGCGGCCATGAAGTCAATGAAGGCTTTTTGGTTTCGTCCATGTTATACGCCTTGATTATGCCGCCTGACATGCCTTTATGGCAGGTCGCTTTGGGTATTTCTTTCGGTATCGTTATCGGTAAGGAAGTATTTGGCGGAACCGGTAAAAACTTTTTAAACCCTGCGTTGACCGGACGGGCATTTTTGTATTTTGCCTATCCTGCTTCAATGACCGGAGACTCGGTTTGGGTCGCAGTGGATGGCTATACCCGGGCAACGCCGTTGGGTTTGGCTGCAAACGGCGGTCTTGACGCTGTTTATGCAGGTGATTATAGCTGGATGCAAACGTTTTTTGGTTTTGAACCCGGTTGTTTGGGTGAAACATCAACCCTGGCGATTTTGATTGGCGCTGCATTCTTGTTGTATACCCGTGTTGCATCGTATCGCATTATGGGTGGTGTATTTGCAGGAATGGTTGTTATTGCTACGCTGTTTAATTTTATTGGCAGTGATACCAACCCGATGTTTGCTTTTCCATGGTATTGGCATTTAACCGTAGGCGGTTTTGCTTTTGGTATGGTTTATATGGCAACCGATCCTGTGAGTGCGGCAATGACCAACACTGGCCGTTGGGTATTCGGGGCATTGGTCGGTGGTATGACCGTGTTAATCCGGGTGGTTAATCCTGCATTTCCGGAAGGTATTATGCTGGCCATTCTATTTTCAAACATGTTTGCGCCGACGATCGATTATTTCGTCATTCAGGCCAATATTAGAAGAAGGATGAAACGTCATGCCTAATAATAAAAAGTCTTGTGAACACATGGAAAAATTGTGTACTGCACTCAATAATAATGCCTATTACCAGAAATTTGACGCTTATAAAAACAAAGTTCTGGCTTTAGGTAATGATAGTCTGGAAAAGACGATTGCCATTGCAGTTGCGCTATGTCTCGTTTGTGCGGTTTTGGTTTCCTTTGCGGCGGTTGCTTTAAAGCCTTTGCAAATAGACAACAAAGCAGCGGATATGAAGAAAAATATTCTTGATGTGGCGGGTTTGTTGGAAGAGGGCGCTGATATCAACGCGGCATTTTCTGATAAAATTGAAGCCAGGATTGTTGATCTGGAAACAGGCGACTATGTTGAAAATGTTGATGCAGATGAATTTGATCAACGTAAAGCAGCAAAAGATCCTGCGCAAAGCGTCGCTATTCCAAAAGATAAAGATATTGCCCATATCCGGGTAAAAGCCAAATACGCCAAAGTCTTTTTGGTTAAAGAAGGCGGCGTGACCAAATCCATTATTCTGCCTATGCATGGTTATGGCTTATGGTCTACCTTATATGGTTTCCTGTCTTTGGATGCTGACGGACAAACCGTACAAAGTATCAACTTCTACGACCAAGCGGAAACGCCTGGACTGGGTGGTGAAGTCGTTAATCCTAACTGGCGTGCTTTGTGGAAAGGCAAGAAAGTGTATGCCGAAACAGATCAACCGTCTTTGGAAAAAGGGCTGATTACTGAAGCGGATATTGGCGAACCGGCATTAAGCTTGATTAAAGGCGTGGTAGACAACACCAAGCCGGGTTCTCAATATCAGGTTGATGGTCTTGCGGGCGCAACCTTAACCAGTACCGGTGTGACTAATTTGGTCAGATACTGGATGAGCAATGAAGGTTTTGCACCGTATTTGAAAAAAGTAAGAACGGTTAAAGGGGTGAAATCATGAGCGCAATTTTAAATGATGAAACAAAAAAAGTATTAACGGCACCGCTGGTTAATGACAATCCTATTACTTTGCAGGTTCTGGGTATTTGTTCAGCGTTGGCGGTTACTTCACAAATGTCAACCTCGCTGATTATGGCGCTGGCCTTGACGTTGGTAACGGCCTTTTCAAGTGCGGCGATTAGTGCGATTAGAAACCATATTCCAAGCAGTATCCGGATTATTGTGCAAATGACCATTATTGCTTCCTTGGTTATTGTCGTTGATCAAATACTCAAAGCCTTTGCTTACGATGTCAGTAAACAATTATCGGTATTTGTGGGTTTGATTATTACCAACTGTATCGTTATGGGTCGTGCTGAAGGCTATGCGATGAAAAATCCGCCTTTGGAAAGTTTCATGGACGGTATCGGTAACGGTTTGGGTTATAGCTTGATATTAATTATCGTCGCGTTTTTTAGAGAGACTTTAGGTTCCGGTAAATTACTGGGTATCGAAGTTTTTAAATTGACTAAAGACGGTGGTTGGTACGATCCCAACGGCTTGATGTTATTGCCGCCCAGTGCTTTCTTTATTATTGGTTTGATTATCTGGGGCGTGCGCCAGTGGAAACCAGGCCAGAATGAAAAAGTGGAATTCAAGATTATGTCGATTGCGCACGGTGAAGGAGGGCATCACTAATGGAAGCTTATATTAGTTTATTTGTTAAGGCCGTCTTTATTGAAAACCTGGCACTGTCCTTCTTTTTGGGCATGTGTACTTTTATTGCCGTATCAAAAAAGATTGCCACGGCCATGGGCTTGGGTATTGCCGTTATGGTGGTGCAGGCGATTACTGTTCCGGCCAATAATATCGTTTACCATGCTTTGTTAAAAGAAGACGCCTTGTCCTGGATGGGTATTACAGGCGTTGATTTAAGCTTTTTGGCATTGTTAAGCTGTATCGGCATGATTGCCGCTTTGGTGCAAATTCTGGAAATGATTTTGGATAAATTTTTTCCGGCTTTGTATCATGCCTTGGGCGTGTTTCTGCCTTTAATCACGGTAAACTGCGCTATTCTTGGCGGTAGTTTATTTATGATTGAGCGTGATTATAATTTTGGTGAAAGTGTCACCTACGGTGTAGGCAGTGGTTTGGGCTGGGCATTGGCTATTACGGTTATGGCCGGTGTGCGCGAAAAACTCAAATACAGTGATATTCCTGCCGGCTTGCAAGGCCTGGGCATCACTTTTATAACTGCGGGTCTGATGTCACTTGGCTTCATGGCTTTCTCCGGAATCCAACTTTAAGAAGGTAGTGTCATGCTGGAAATTCTATTAGGGATCATTATTTTTACGGCTTTTGTTATAGCACTGGTATTTGTTATTATCGGCGCTAAAAGCAAATTGGTCGCAGAAGGAGATGTCGAGATCCTGATTAATAATGAAAAGAAAATTCATGTGCCGGTCGGGTCAAAACTTTTAACCGCGTTGGCTGACAATGGTTTGTTTGTCTCCTCAGCCTGCGGCGGCGGCGGTACTTGTGCTCAGTGCAAAGTGGTCGTACATTCAGGCGGCGGCGAAATTCTGCCGACTGAACTGACGCATATTACCAAGCGCGAAGCGGCTCATGGCGAACGTCTTTCATGCCAGGTCTCGGTAAAACATGACATGAGCATTGAAGTTGAAGATGAAGTCTTTGGCGTAAAAAAATGGGAATGTACCGTTAAGTCCAACAATAACGTGGCTACCTTTATTAAGGAACTGGTGCTTCAGTTGCCTGAAGGCGAAGAAATCAATTATAAGGCCGGTGGTTATATTCAAATTGAATGTCCTCCACACATTGCCAAATACAGCGATTTTAAAGTTGAAGAACGGTTCCGTGAAGATTGGGATAAATTCAATCTATGGCGTTTTGTTTCTGAAGTAAAAGAACCGGCCTTGCGTGCTTATTCGATGGCCAGTTATCCTGAAGAAAAAGAAATCATGCTCAACGTTCGTATCGCGACACCGCCTCCGGGCGCTCCCGATAGCGTACCGCCAGGCATCATGTCTTCTTATATCTTTGATTTAAAACCCGGCGATAAATGTATTATCTCAGGTCCCTATGGCGAGTTTTATGCCAGAGATACTGACGCGGAAATGGTTTTTGTTGGTGGTGGTGCCGGTATGGCACCGATGCGTTCACACATTTTTGATCTGTTACGCAGACTGAAATCCAAACGTAAAATAACTTTCTGGTATGGCGCACGTAGTAAACGCGAAATGTTCTATGTAGAAGATTTTGATATGCTGGCTAAAGAAAATGATAATTTTGAATGGCATGTTGCGTTATCTGATCCCTTACCGGATGATAACTGGGACGGTTATAAAGGCTTTATTCATAATGTACTTTATGAAGAGTTTATTAAAAACCATCCAGCCCCTGAAGATTGTGAGTTCTACATGTGTGGACCTCCAATCATGAATACATCCGTTATCAATATGTTGATTGATAATGGTGTAGAGCCCGAAAACATCATGTTGGATGACTTTGGCGGTTAACTAATATCGCAATCCTCTCTTGAATCGGGTTGATTTTTTGGGGGAGGGCAAACGGCATTAATATAACGAGGATTAGCGGGTCTAATCCTCGTTTTTTAGTTATGGGCGGGTTGTAAAAAAGCCTGTACTTGCATTTTTAATGATTAAAAGCGATAAGGTTTTGATGTTATAGAGTGGCTTGGAAGTAAAGCAACATTAAGCTCCCTCTCCTTCAGGGAGAGGGGGTGAGGGTGATCAAATGTCGCTGTACTTCCATGTGGCTCTATAATATTAAATCAACCTTCGCGGACTTTACGAGGTAGTATCATGACTTATTTTTTAGTAACTTTTGTAGTAATGCTGGTGGTGATAACCATCATGGCAATCGGTGTTATTTTTGGCAGACGCGCCATTAAAGGCTCGTGTGGTGGTGGCATGAGCAAGGCCGAATGTGTTTGTGTAGAAAAATGCGATAAAAGAAAAAAAATGGATGCAGAAGCGCATTTAACTCAGGGATAATTTCTTTAGTAAACTAAACTTGTTATTTTTCATCAAGGAATTTATTATGCTGGCAAAAATTACGGTAGCAGATTACATGGCTAAACGGTTAGTTACCTTAACCAAAGACACTAATGTGATTGATGCGATCAAAAAATTATTGGATCATAAAATCACTTGTGCACCGGTTATTGATTCCAAAGGTCAGTTGGTCGGTATGTTTTCCGAAAAAGACGGCATGAGAGTTTTTTTGGAAAGCGTTTACAACCAAGGTATGAGCGGGAAAGTAGGCGACTATATGAGCACAGAAACGATCAGTGTCGATACCAAGACCAGTATCGTGGATTTGGCTGAAAAATTTCAGAAGTCTTCGGTCAGAAGCTTTCCGGTATTTGAAGACAATGAATTTGTCGGCGTTATTAGTCGTGTCGATGTCTTAAGAGCCTTGGTTGCCATTTAACAAAATGCCCGAGCGCAACCCTAATACGCAAACCTTTTATTGGCACGATTACGAAACCTTTGGCATTGATCCTCGGCGCGACCGGGCCGTACAATTTGCCGGATTGCGTACCGATTCCGATTTTAACGTCATCGATGAGCCGCTGGTTATTTATTGCAAACCAACGCCGGATTGCCTGCCTCAACCGGATGCTTGTTTAATTACCGGCATTACACCGCAGCTTGCCCGGCAAAAAGGCGTTTGCGAAGCCGACTTTATCAGTCAAATACATCAACAACTCGCCCAGCCCAACACCTGTACCCTGGGCTATAATAATATTCGTTTTGATGATGAAGTGACCCGCAACTCGCTGTATCGTAATTTTTATGATCCCTACGCCCGCGAATGGCAAAATGGCAATTCCCGTTGGGACATTATTGATGTCGTTAGAGCGGCAAGAGCGCTACGACCTGAAGGTATAAATTGGCCGGTTAATGGTGACGGCAGACCCAGCTTGCGACTGGATCAATTAACCATCGCCAATGGCATCGCCCATGAAGCCGCGCACGATGCGCTGTCAGATGTTTATGCGACGATAGGCATGGCCAAGCTAGTTAAACAGGCACAGCCAAAACTGTATCAATTTTTGTTGCAACATCGCAGCAAAGCCAGCGTTTTGGAGTTACTCCAGTTGGGCACTTTTAAACCGGTCGTGCATATATCCGGTAAATTTAGCGCCGCCACTAACAGCCTGGCCATTGTACTACCCCTCTGCAAACACCCCGCCAACACCAATGGCGTTATTGTTTACGATTTGTCCATTGATCCGGAACCCCTGCTGACCTTATCAATAGAAGACATACAGCAACGGCTTTTTACCGCGACGGACGACTTGCCCGAAGGAATAACCAGAATACCGTTAAAAACCGTGCATATTAACAAATGCCCTGTATTGGCACCGGTGTCTGTTATCAAACCGGATGATGCACAACGACTGGCGATTGATATGGCCTTGTGTCTGACGCATATTGACAAGATTAAAGCCGCCACTGGCTTGGCCGAAAAATTAGCCGCTGTGTTTAGTGGTCATGCCTGCGCTGATCAGGATGCTGATCCGGACCTGTCCATCTACAGCGGTGGATTTTTCTCTGAAGCCGACCGGCAGAAAATGGTAAAAATCAGAGTGACGTCGCCAGAACAGTTAGCAAAATCGGAATTTGGTTTTAACGATCCCCGCCTGCCGGAAATGCTGTTTAGATACCGGGCCCGAAATTACCCCGAAACGCTCAATTATGAAGAACAGATGAGATGGAATCAATTTTGTCAGAATCGTTTAACCGGTCGTCAAGCAGGTGCCAGCATAACAATCGATGCCTATCTTGCGCGATTGGAAGCATTACGAAACAGCAACGATAGTGATATGGAGATAATAAACGCACTGGACGCCTATGCGCATGATGTGTGTGAAGTTTAAGTAAAGCTATCACCAAAAAGACACGAAGAAGTATTTATTGCGAGTTACCTAACGCCTGAAATCGCGACGAGGGCGTCGCTTCTACGAAGTACAGCGGTGTAATCCAATACTTCCATGCCGGACGAGGTTTGCAACCACGAATGAAACGTTTGAAGGCTTAAATAGTTTTTAAAATGTGAGTAACACGGGGTTGCAAGAATAACTATTCGCCTCAAATGACCAAAAAAATCTGTCTCAAAATGGCTTCCCCTCGCTACGGCCTCTATTCTCGGACAGCCTCCTAGTTTAATAATTAAACACTGCTCCATGTCGTTCATGTCTCGGCGGATCAATTCTACCTCAGGCCTCAAATATTCTTTGGTGACTAACGCCTTAAGATTAACGTTCAACACCTCAGAAAGAACCGTAGCCTCGACTTCCGCTTGTTCTGGCGGGACACCGGCTTCCTTTTAAGTAGTGCTTGAACGGAATTAAATTAATTAATATAAAACAATGAGTTGTGATA
>JBAXXH010000145.1:0-8885 GCA_037127995.1 Methylococcaceae bacterium
AAGGTGAAAGGTGAAAGGTGAAAGGTGAAAGGTGAAAGGTGAAAGGTGAAAGGTGGCGGGTGAAAGGTGCAATTTTTCCACCTTGAGCCTTTTACCTTTAACCTGCCGTTTCAATACAACTCACTGATCGGCCAGCGTGGGCGGGCAAAAATCTCCAAGCCTTGTTGTTGGCCGGCCATTAAGCGTTGGCAGCCTGCGTAAGCAATCATGGCACCGTTATCGGTACAAAACTCCAGCCTGGGAAAATAGATTTGCGCCTGTTCTTTGGTGGTCATTTCGGTTAATGAGGTGCGGATTTGTTGATTGGCGCTGACACCGCCAGCAACGACGAGTCTTTTTAGGCCGGTTTGTTGTAATGCACGTTTACATTTAATGCTGAGTGTTTCAGCAACCGCTTGCTGGAAGCCTGCGGCAATGTTGGCTTTGTTTTGTTCGGTCTTGTTCGGATCAAGTTCAAAAGCGTTAAAGGTATTTAGCGTAAAGGTTTTTAAACCGCTAAAGCTAAAGTCCAGTCCTGGCCGGTCGGTCATGGGGCGCGGAAATTTAATCTGTGGGGTGCCGTGTTCAGCAAGTGCAGATAATTTAGGGCCGCCTGGGTAACCGAGTCCCAACATTTTTGCTGTTTTATCAAAAGCCTCGCCCGCCGCATCATCAAGGGATTCGCCCAAGAGCTGGTAGTGACCGATGCTCTCGACTTTAACCAGCAGGGTATGTCCACCGGAAATTAATAAGGCAACAAAAGGAAATGCCGGCGGATTTTCTTCCAGCATAGGCGCAAGCAAGTGTCCTTCCATGTGATGCACGGCAACAGCAGGAATCTCCCAAGCCCATGCCAAGCTTCTGGCGGTAGCTGCACCGACTAATAATGCGCCCATTAGTCCTGGGCCGGCGGTGTAGGCAATGCCGTTAATGTCAGTGCTGCTTAGTCCGCTTTCTTGCAAGGATTGCTTGATGAGCGGAACTAATTTGCGGATGTGGTCGCGTGATGCCAGTTCAGGAACTACGCCGCCATATTCGCTGTGCATCTCGACTTGACTGTGTAATATGTGGTTTATCAAGCCTTGCTTGGCATGATATATTGCTACACCGGTTTCATCGCAGGAGGTTTCTATGCCTAAAACGTACATTGAGTTTTTGAAAATTTTAAAAGTGAATGTATAATCAAGGGTTCTGTTTGTTCAGTGGATATTAAATGTCCTCATACTCACAATATTAACATAATTGGAATCATATAATGCCGTCAGTGAAAATTAAAGAAAACGAACCTTTTGATATTGCAATCCGTCGCTTTAAACGCGCCTGTGAAAAAGCCGGTGTCTTGGCAGAAGTGCGTCGCCGTGAGTTTTATGAAAAACCAACTGCCGAGCGTAAGCGTAAAGGTGCGGCTGCCGTTAAGCGTCATTTGAAGAAATTGGCTCGTGAGCGTTATGCATTGAAAAATTTACGTCGCGGACGTCCAGTACTTTAACATCAGGTTAATGTGATGGATTTGTTAACAGATCGTATCAAGGAAGATATGAAAACCTCCATGAAAGGAGGGGCTAAGGCACGGCTGGGTGTGATTCGTTTAATTTTGGCTGCCATTAAGCAGGTTGAAGTTGATGAGAGAATCCAGCTCGATAATGACAGGGTTATCTTGGTGCTTGACAAGATGCTTAAGCAACGGCGTGAGTCTATCAGGCAGTTTGGTGATGCCGGTCGGCTGGATTTGGTGGCTATTGAAGAGGCTGAAATTCTAGTCATTCAGGATTTTCTGCCGCAAGCGCTTAGCGAAGAAGAAGTCGATGCCATGGTCAGTGATGCAGTCCTTGAGTCGGGTGCAGAATCTGTTAAAGACATGGGTAAGGTGATGGCTTTATTGAAGGCTAAAATGCAGGGTCGCGCTGATATGTCTATTGTTAGCACCAAAATTAAGGCTGCATTAGCTGGATAATTTTATGGGATCCGGGTAAAAAATGTCCGGTAGAATTCCTCGCGAGTTTATTGATGAGCTTTTGGTGCGGGTTGATATAGTTGATTTAATCGATTCGCACGTTCCCCTAAAAAAAACGGGCGCAAATTATGTCGCCCGCTGCCCTTTTCATACTGAAAAAAGCCCCAGCTTTTCGGTAAACCGTAATAAACAGTTTTTTCACTGCTTTGGTTGCGGTGCGAGCGGCAACGCCATCAGTTTTCTGATGGATTTTAGTCATCTTGATTTTATTGAAGCTGTTGAAGATCTGGCTGCCTTTGTTGGTGTTGATGTGCCCAGGGAGTCGGTTGCTCATCAGTCAGTGTCCAAAAAAGAGGATTTAAGTAGTCTTTATGGTCTGATGGAGCGGGTGGTTGCTTTTTATATAGAGCAGTTGCGAGTCAACCCTAAAGCAGTTGATTATCTTAAGGTTAGGGGGGTTAAGGCTGCGGTTGCGCGTGACTTTATGCTGGGTTATGCGCCCGATAAATGGAGCGCTTTGGCGGAGAAATTTAGCCAAAAGCTGTTAATAGATGCCGGTTTAGTGGTTATCAAGGATGATGGTCAGGTTTATGACCGTTTTCGTGGCAGGATTATGTTTCCCATTCGGGACAAGCGAGCCCGCATTATAGGGTTTGGTGGTCGGGTACTTGATGATTCGTTACCCAAATACTTGAATTCCCCGGAAACGTCCCTATTTCATAAAGGCAAAGAAGTTTACGGCTTGTATGAGTTGCTGGAAAAAAATTCAAAGCCGCAGAGGATTTTGATTGTTGAAGGCTATATGGATGTTATTGCCTTGGCTCAGTATGGTATTAACTATGCTGTTGCAGCATTGGGAACCGCAACATCGCAGGCGCAACTTGACTTGCTGTTTCGGTTTTCATCGGAGTTGGTGTTTTGTTTTGATGGTGACAGGGCAGGGCGTGAGGCAGCGTGGAGAGTGATGGAGTCGGCTTTTTCCAGTCTCAAGGATGGCAGGTCTTGCAGGATAATGTTGTTGCCGCAAAGTCATGATCCTGATTCTCTGATACGTGATGAGGGTTTTGATAAGTTTACCGAGCGAGTGCAGACGGCTCAGGCGCTGTCCGATTATTTTTTTGAGCAGGTGTCAGGGGAATTAAATCTTTCCGAAATGGAGGGGCGTGCGCAATTGATCGGTAAAGCCAAGCCGTATCTGGAAAAATTGCCGGAAGGCGTGTTCAAGGAAATGATGCTTGCGCGGCTTAAAGAATTATCCGGTATTAGGACGCTGAACATTTTGGATAGTGCTGTTACGGCCAATCTACAACCAAAAATGCAACCTCAACAGGCACTTAATCGATTGTCTTCTGCGCGAGTTGCGATTGCCCTGTTACTGCAAAACCCCAGGTTGGCAGATAATGTTGAGCAAAAAGATATTGATTGGAGCGGGTTGGAGTTTCGGGGGATTGAGCTATTTAAAAATGTGTTGCAGGTGATTTTAGAAAAAAAATCGGTCAATACCGCAGTTTTGATAGAATATTATCGCAACACAGCCGAAGAAAAATCCGTCAAGGCGCTGGCATTGCTGGACTTAAATGTTTCCGAAGACAAAATAGAAGATGTTTTTAGTGGCGCGTTGGATAGCCTGCTTAAGCAAGGTATAGAGGCAGGCATCTCTAAATTGCAAGCCAAAGCACAAAGCAAAGGCTTGGATAGTCAAGAGCAAGCGATGCTTGTTAAAATGTTGGCAAATAAATAATTGGATGATATACATAATTTTATAGTATACTTTTTTGTTAAGTATGACCGTACTCAGTAGAGTATTGAGTGAGTGAATGATGAATCAAGAACAGCAACAGTCCCAGCTTAAACAATTGATAGCCAAAGGCAAAATGCAGGGATACCTGACTTATGCCGAGGTGAATGATCACTTGCCCAGTGATATTGTTGATCCTGAGCAAATTGAAGACATCATTGGCATGATCAATGAGATGGGTATTCAGGTTTATGAAAGTGCACCTGATGAAGATTCACTGATTACTGATTCAGCTGCCGTTACTACCGATGACGAAGATGCTGAAGAAGTTGCAGCTTTAGCGTCTGTTGACAGTGAGTTTGGCAGAACTACAGATCCGGTGCGTATGTATATGCGCGAAATGGGTTCAGTGGAGTTGTTAACGCGTGCTGATGAATTAAAAATAGCCAAGCGTATTGAAGAAGGACAGCAGCAACTGGTTAAAGCGATTGCTCGATCTTGTGTTGTTGTTGATGATTTTATACAGTCATTTGATGCTGTTTCTGGTGAAGAGGGCGGTATTCGCCTGACTGATTTAATTTCCGGTTTTGTTGATTTAAGTGATGCTGATGACTTGGTTGCTGCGGTTTTGCCAACCAATGATCTCGCTGAAGACGTTGCCGGTGCTGAAGAAGAGGTAAAAGGACTTAATTACGAAGAAGTTCAGGAAAAAGTCGAAGCACTTAGAAAGCAATTAAAAACAGCTTCGGCAGCGATCAAAAAACATGGCTATACTCATGAAAAAACCGAAAAAGCTTTTGAAATGCTGGCTGATTTGTTCATGGAATTTAAATGGACACCGCAATATTTAAAAAAATTAACGGCTATCATTCCCAATAGCGTCGCTATTGTTCGTGAGCAGGAAAAGTTGATTCTGGATATTTTCATTAAAGAGACAGGCATGTCCCGTAAGGACTTTATTGCCTCCTATACAGAAAGTGAATCCGGATCAGAGTGGTTGGATCATCATTTGAGTGGCGGACATAGCTACTCGGATGTTTTGAAAGCCCGTGAAAAAGAGCTAAAAAAAGCACAAAAAATACTGACTGAAACTGAAGCAGAGTATGGGTTGACTATAGCCGGGTTAAAAGATATTAACCGACGCATGTCAATCGGTGAAGCTAAAGCAAGGCGTGCAAAAAAAGAAATGATCGAGGCTAATTTAAGGCTGGTTATTTCGATTGCAAAAAAATATACTAATCGTGGATTGCAGTTCCTGGATTTGATTCAGGAAGGTAATATTGGGTTAATGAAAGCGGTAGATAAGTTTGAATACCGTCGTGGGTATAAGTTTTCAACTTATGCAACATGGTGGATCAGACAGGCGATTACCCGATCTATTGCGGATCAGGCCAGAACGATACGAATTCCGGTGCACATGATCGAAACGATCAATAAATTAAACCGGATTTCCAGGCAGATTTTGCAGGAAATGGGAAGGGAAGCAACACCTGAAGAATTGGCTGAGCGCATGGAAATGCCCGAAGATAAAGTTCGTAAGGTGTTAAAAATCGCTAAAGAACCTATTTCAATGGAAACGCCTATTGGTGACGATGAAGATTCTCATTTGGGAGATTTCATAGAAGATGCTAAAGTACTTTCACCCGTTGAAGCTGCAACCATTGCCGGATTACGTGAATCAACACAAAATGTGTTGGCAGGATTAACGGCAAGAGAAGCGAAAGTTCTGCGGATGCGTTTTGGTATCAATATGAATACTGATCACACCTTGGAAGAAGTCGGCAAACAGTTTGATGTAACGCGTGAGCGGATTCGTCAAATTGAAGCAAAAGCACTAAGAAAATTGAGACATCCCTCCCGGTCAGAGCAATTAAGATGTTTTCTGGACGGTGAGTAGATAAAGAAAAGGGGCCCTTAGCTCAGCTGGTTAGAGCGTCCGACTCATAATCGGCAGGTCGTAGGTTCAAGTCCTACAGGGCCCACCATTAATACAAAAGGCTGCATAAGCAGCCCTTTATGAAAAGGCTGCTTATGCAGCCTTTTGTACATCTGGCTTTTATCATTAATGAAGGTGGTAGCGTGAGCAATAATTTTAGTTTTACATCAGAGTCCGTTTCAGAAGGTCATCCCGATAAGGTTGCTGATCAAATTTCCGATGCAGTCCTGGATGCGTTATTAGCGCAAGATCCACGGTCACGAGTTGCTTGTGAAACACTGGTAAAAACCGGCATGGTTATTCTGGCGGGTGAAATTACCACCAATGCCTGGGTAGATCTTGAAGCACTGGTCAGAAAAGTGGTTTGTGATATTGGCTACGATCATGGTGACATAGGTTTTGACGGCCAAAGTTGTGCGGTATTAAATGCTATCGGCAAACAATCTGCTGACATTGCCATGGGTGTTGACGAAGATGACAATCATGAACAGGGTGCCGGCGATCAGGGCTTAATGTTCGGTTACGCCAGTAATGAAACCGATGTGTTGATGCCGGCTCCAATTACGTATTCACATTTGTTGGTCAAGCGTCAGGCTGAAGTCCGTAAAAATAAAACGTTGCCATGGTTACGCCCTGATGCAAAAAGTCAGATTACTTTCAGATACGAAAATAATAAACCGGTAGCCATTGATGCAGTGGTTTTATCTACCCAGCATTCACCGGAAATTAGTAACAAATCATTGCATGAAGCGGTGATGGATGAAATTATTTTTCCGGTTCTGCCTAAAGAATGGTTACATAAAGATACCAAATATTTTATTAATCCGACCGGACAATTCATTATTGGCGGCCCTGTAGGCGATTGCGGTTTAACGGGTCGTAAAATCATCGTTGATACTTACGGCGGAATGGCAAGACACGGCGGCGGCGCTTTTTCGGGTAAAGATCCCTCAAAAGTTGACCGTTCAGCAGCCTATATGGCTCGTTATGTAGCAAAAAACATTGTTGCTGCCGGCTTGGCTGAGCGTTGTGAAATTCAGGTTTCTTACGCAATTGGTATTGCAGAACCTACTTCCATTACGGTGGAAACGTTTGGCACCAGTAAACTTGGCGAAGACAGACTGGTACAAATTATCAGGGATAATTTTGATCTGAGGCCTAAAGGCTTGATCAAAATGCTGGATTTATTACGACCCATCTATCAAACTACTGCCGCTTATGGACACTTTGGCCGTACTGAAGATACATTTAGCTGGGAAAAGACCGATAAAGTTGACGCATTAAAAGATGCGGCTGGCCTCTAATAAAAATAAACAAGGTAGGTAAAATAATGAGCCAACAAGATTATAAAGTCGCTGATATTGCTTTAGCAGCCTGGGGTCGTAAAGAAATCAATATTGCTGAAACAGAAATGCCGGGGTTAATGGCCTTGCGTGAAGAATATGGTCAGGAAAAACCGTTAAAAGGTGCCCGTATCGCGGGTTGTCTGCACATGACGATACAAACAGCGGTATTGATTGAAACCCTGACTGCTTTAGGTGCAGAAGTACGTTGGTCATCATGCAATATTTTTTCTACACAGGATCATGCTGCGTCAGCAATGGCGGCGGCAGGTATCCCGGTTTTTGCCTGGAAAGGCGAAACCGAAGCAGAAGCCGAGTGGTGTATTGTCCAGACCATTGAAGGT
The DNA here is from genome assembly GCA_037127995.1 of Methylococcaceae bacterium. GTDB lineage: Bacteria > Pseudomonadota > Gammaproteobacteria > Methylococcales > Methylomonadaceae > Methylobacter_C. The sequence goes on from JBAXXH010000145.1 coordinate 7,295, forward strand.
CCTGATGGCTGGCGGCCCAATATGATTCTGGATGATGGCGGTGATTTGACCACCCTGATGCATAACAAGTATCCGGAATTAATGGCGGATGTTAAAGGCTTGTCTGAAGAAACCACCACAGGCGTGTTGCGTCTGTATGAAATGGTGACAAAAGGCACGTTAAAAGTCCCTGCTTTTAATGTGAACGATTCAGTGACCAAATCAAAATTTGATAACCTGTATGGTTGCCGCGAGTCTTTGGTTGATGCCATTAAACGCGCAACCGATGTCATGATTGCCGGCAAAATAGCGGTAGTCTGTGGTTATGGCGATGTGGGTAAAGGTAGTGCCCAATCTTTGCGAGGTCTGGGTGCAATAGTATGGATTACTGAAATTGATCCCATTTGTGCTTTGCAAGCGGCAATGGAAGGTTATCGCGTAGTCACTATGGAAGAAGCGGCACCTATCGCCAACATTTTTGTGACGGCAACCGGCAACTTTGGCATTATTACCCATGAACATCTGCTGGCCATGAGGGATCAGGCAATCGTTTGTAATATTGGTCATTTTGATGCTGAAATCGAAATTGCCTCATTGCGCCATTATGAATGGGAAAATATTAAACCTCAAGTTGATCACGTCATTTTTCCTGATGGCAAACGTTTGCTTATTTTGGCTGAAGGCCGTCTGGTTAATTTGGGTTGTGGTACGGGTCACCCCAGTTTTGTAATGTCCAATTCATTTTGCAACCAGGTTTTGGCGCAAATAGAACTGTGGAAAAATGCCGCCAAGTACGAAAATAAAGTTTATATTCTGCCTAAAAATCTGGATGAAAAAGTGGCAAGATCACACCTTGCACAACTGGGCGTTAATTTGACAACCTTAACAGATGCGCAAGCCAAGTATATTAATGTTCCGGTTGAAGGCCCTTATAAAGCGGATCATTATCGTTATTGATCTATCATTGTTCTCACGCTTCGGCTTGGGAATGTAAAGCCTGTAAAGACGCAACTATTGCGTCTTTACATCTTGCGTCTCAAATTATAGTAGCCAAGTACGCATAGTATTCATCGCGTTACTTTCATGAAGACCTTGGTAAATCTACTTGGTAGATTCCCGTCAGTGAGGCCAAAATGCAATCACAAAAAAAACATCCACAGTTATTCAGTTTTGAATTTTATCCACCTAAAACAGAAGAAGGTGCGGTAAATTTACAACAAGTGCATAGCAGACTGGCAGAGCTCAATCCCGATTTTTTTTCTGTTACCTTTGGCGCAGGTGGCTCAACCCGCGATAATACTTTCGATACCGTTATTGATATTCAGGCAAAAGGTATCGCTGCTGCACCGCATTTATCTTGTGTTGCGTCGACCAAAGACAATATTCGCGCGATTCTTAAAAACTACCAGGACAATGGCATTGCGAAAATTGTTGCCTTAAGAGGTGATTTACCTTCCGGCATGTTGTCAGCCGGTGAATTTCGTTACGCCAATGAACTGGTCGAGTTTATTCGCCAGGAAACCGGTGATTACTTTCAGATTCACGTTGCAGCCTACCCGGAAGTGCATCCGCAATCGGCAAATGCAACAGACGATTTTAAAAACTTCAAGCG
>JBAXXH010000146.1:0-8849 GCA_037127995.1 Methylococcaceae bacterium
AAATAAAGCACGTAGGGATGCCAATTATTTTTTAAGGAATGCTCTGAATCGCTGAGCTCTGGGTCGATGCTTGCCTTTCGCAACCGATCATGCCAAGTGTCCGTTATAATAATTCAACATGCTTTCAGAGGGGCTTGTTTTTAGCCCCATTCAGCATGGAAATTACCCGTCAGATTAAAAAAAGCAAACTTTAGCTTTTAGCTGGTCTACCAATTAAAGCGGGATGATTTTATAGATACCATCCCTTCAGTGGATGGTATTTATATAGTCGGGTTTATCAAACAACGCTTGTCCAGACTATTATGGACTGTTTATTAACGTCTTCGCCGTTCTACGGTTAACGGGTCCACCGTGATTTGCCGATAAATTTCCACGCGATCGCCCTCTTTAACCGGGGTATTTAAGGCGGCAATTTTACCGAAGATGCCGACCTTTTGGTTAGCCAGATTTATTTCAGGGTAGAGTTTCAACAAACCGGACAAATTAATGGTTTCCTCTATAGTGCTGCTATCGGGCACTTCCAGGCGCATCCATAATTGTCTATCGACTTCTGCATAACAAACACCGACGTTCATAACAATCCCTCATCATTCATTCAGTTAGTGGTTCGCTTAATACAGCGGGCTGTACTTTTCTCAGCGCGAGTTTTTGGTCTATCAAGCGCTTGCCGACAATCAAAAACGCCAGCATAATAAAACCGCCCGGCGGCAGCGCCATTAATAAAAAACCTTTATAGTCGGGAATAACGGTCACTTCCAGAAACTTAAATGATTCTCCCAACAACAAGGAAGCATTGGCAAACAGCGTGCCCGCAGAACTTATTTCCCTGGCCGCTCCGAGGACGACAAGAACCAGAGTAAATCCCAAACCCATCATAAAGCCATCCCATAAGGCCTGTTTTACCGGTTGTTTGGAGGCAAAAGCTTCGGCACGACCTAACAATGCGCAATTGGTAACAATCAAGGCAATAAACAAGCCCAAGACTTTGTAGAGTTCATGCGCCCAAGCATTCATTAAAATATCCACTAAAGTCACCAGTGCGGCGATAAGCAAGACGAAAATCGGGATACGAATTTCATTGGGAATTAAATGCCGCGTTAATGAAATAAGGCCATTGGACGCCGTGATAACCACCAGTGTCGCAATACCCATTCCCAAGCCGTTGGTAGCGGTTCCTGTGACTGCCAGCAAGGGACACAGCGCGAGGTTTTGACCGAAGACGATATTATTATTCCAAATACCGTCAATAGCGATTTTACGATAAGTTTCTGAGAGTAACATGTCGATTTCCTTATTGATTAATGAGCTGTGCCTGATGGGCTTTGAACAATTGCAAGCTGCGATAAGTCGCTTGTACCGACTTGCGTGGCGTGATGGTTGCACCGGCAAATTGATCGAAGACACCGCCATCTTTTTTAACCGCCCATTGTGCCGGTGTTAAATTGTCCAGGGAACGACCCACAAAGTTTAATATCCAGGTTGATTTAGCGACTTCAATTTTGTCGCCCAAACCGGGTGTTTCTTTGTGGCTCAACACGCGCACACCCAAAATATTACCCTCCCGGTCGATGCCGATAATCATGTTTATCGCCCCTGAATAACCGTCCGGCGCAATAAATTTAAAACAGACAGCGGTGACTTTGCCATCCTTTTTAGCCAGATAAACCGTGGTCTCATTAGCACCGATATTATAGTCAGCGGAGGGTATTGTTAGCGTGTCTTGCAGCATGTCATTATCATAAAGCGTAACAGGAACCACTTCTTGCAGCGATTTTTTTAAATCTTCATCAAGGCGCTGTTGGATGGTGCCTTGCGTACTGCAATTGGTAACACCCAGCAAGATACTCGCAAGCAAGGCAAAGCCCGCTAAAATCCCCGTTTGAAATTCCAGCTTGGGTCTAAGGCGTGCCAGATTGGATGGTTCCAGCCAGTTTTTTACAAACGCCCTGTAAACGGCAATTTTATCTTGCAAGCGTTGGAGTGTTGCGGGGTCAATTTTCATGGTTTACGCTCTGGCTTAAGCATTGTAAAATTTTAAAAGCGGCTTTAAACATATCAGTATTAATTCCCCATGAAACGTGACGAGGTTTGTAACCCCGTCACTAATGTTTTGCAAGCTCTTGAAATCTTCAAACGTTTCGGTCGGGGTTGCAAACCCCGACCGGCATCGGTTGCCGGGTCAAGTTTCATGGTTTACGCTTATTGTAAAACCTTATGGGAACGACTTAAGATTTTGGAATTTCAAGAGGTTTGCCTTTGCGATCACGGCCGTAAATTCTGGGGCGTATATAATAATCTATCAGCGGTGTCGCTGAATTCATCAGCAACACCGCAAACCCGGCTCCTTCGGGATACGCACCCCAGGTACGAATCACGAAGATCAAAAGCCCGCATCCTGCACCAAAAACCAACTGCCCGGTTTTCGTATTGGGCGAGGTTACATAATCAGTCGCTATAAAAAAGGCAGTTAACATCAGCGCGCCTGAGTTTAAATGCAAAAATGGACTGACATAATGCTGACCATCCAAGGCATGAAAAAAACCGGCCAACACCGTTACGGTCAGTAACAACGAGACCGGAATATACCATTGAATAACACCTTGCCTGATTAACCAAACACCGCCCAAGCCCAGTAACAGCGTTGAGGTTTCCCCCAAGCTACCGCGAGTCCAGCCGATAAAATTTAAAAACCCGGAATAGTCTTTTAAAATGTTTACCAACAGCCGGTTTTGCGAGAATTCAGTTTTGACAAAACCCAAGGTAGTGGCACCGGTGGTAGCATCCAAATTGTCCAAGCCGACAAAAGTGATGTGCCAGCTTTCAATAAGCCCAGGTGAATGTGAAAAGAACAACGGCGACACATTGGCCCAGGTGGTCATTTCGATAGGAAAAGAAATCAACAAAGCGACCCGGGCCAACATGGCCGGATTAAACAGATTTTGTCCCAGACCGCCATAAACCTGTTTACCTAAAATAATCGCTATTCCCGAACCCACCACCCCAATCCACCACGGCGCCCAAGGGGGTAAAGTCATAGCCAACAACCAACCTGTCAATAAAGCCGAGCCATCCATAAGCACCGGCTTGGCAAGCCTGCCACCCAGTCGCAAACAAAAAGCCTCAAAAAAAACCGCTGATAATACGGTAATAATAAACAGGTTTAACGCCGGCCAGCCAAAACAAAACAGTCCATAAACAGTCGCCGGTAATATCGCCAGCATGACTTGCCACATAATAAGACTGACACTGGCTTTAACGCCAACATGCGCACCACTGCTAGGTTTCATGCTTGCCATCATACTATTGTCTCCTGTTGGGCTTTTAGCCGTTCACGCTCGGCTTTTGCCGCTATCCGGATCAGTTCTTCTTCTCGTTGTTGTTGGGCGATGCGTTCCATTCGGGCATTGCGATCATCAATCAAGCGTTTGGTCTGTTCGGATTTGTGCTGGGCTTGTTGCCTGGCAACAACCTCACCCGAGGCATATTTAAAATACTGCACCAACGGAATATTGGAAGGACAGATATAAGAACAGCAGCCACAACTGATACAGTCTTTTAAACCTAAATCAACCGCCACATCCAATTGATTGATGCGTATATTATTCGCCATATCCAGAGGTCGTAATCCCGCCGGACAAACGCTGATACAACTGGCACAACGGATACACGGCTGTTCATCGGTGTTTTTCAATTCGTTTTGCGTTAATGCCAGAACACCGCTGGTCGCCTTAACGGTTGGCAAGCCGGTATGCGGCAAAGCATCGCCCATCATTGGCCCGCCCATAATGATACGTGCGGTTTGCTCCATATTTACCTGACAGAAATCAAACAGTTCAGAGATTAAAGTCCCTAACGGCACTTCCACGTTCATCGGTTTGGCAACAGCGCCACCTGACACCGTAATCACACGACTCACCAAAGGTTGCCCATACCGAAGCGCTTTATGGACGGCATGAGCGGTACCGACATTATGAATGGATACACCGATTTCTGATGAGCGACAACCCACCGGAACTTCCTTGCCCGTTACATAGCGAATCAATTGCCGATCCCAACCCATCGGATAACGGGTAGGAATTTGCATCACTTTAATCAGTGGATAAGGCTTTGCAGCGGCTTGCATGGCAAGATAAGCTTGCGGCTTGTTGTCTTCAATCGCCACGACTGCACCTTCAGTACCCATACCATGCAGCATCAAACGCACACCATCGATAATCTGTTCCGCGCGTTCTTGCATCAAACGGTCGTCACAACTTAAATAAGGCTCACATTCCGCCCCGTTAATGATCAAGGTATCTATCTGATTTTCACGCCCCATATTAAGCTTAACCGCTGTCGGAAAAGTGGCACCGCCCAAACCGACAATGCCTGCTGCACCGACGCGCGAACTAATATCTTCAGGTGTTAACTGAAACGGGTCATCAACTGGCCGGGTTTCCAGCCATTCATCCTTGCCGTCGGTTTCCAGCACAATCATGCGAATCGGCAATGCGGAGGGATGCGGAGCGGGATAATCATTTACATCAAGAATTACTCCCGAACTGGGGGCGTGCACGGGGGCGGAAATCAGGCCTTGACTGTAGGCCAACAATTGGCCTTTAAGCACTTTATCACCGACTCTAATCAGCGGTTCGGCAGGCTTGCCGACATGTTGTTGCAGGGGGATATATAGTTTTTTGGGTAAAGGAAAGTGATAAACAATATTTTGTGTTGCCGTTTGGGCTTTGTTTTGTTCGGCATGAACGCCACCCCGAATACGCGGTTTTGAAAAAAAATCCAGAAACTCCTTAAAAATATCGCCCTCATTTTCAGGCTTTGCTCTAAGTAAGGCCGTCTCTAGCGGGAGAAAAAACGGCGTGTACAGCAGGCCTTTTAATCCTTTCACAATGCCGTTATGAAAGGGCGCAACAGCGTTTAAACAGCTTTTTAACATACGACATTACTCGCTACTGGTAAAGCAGGTTTAGTCCAACGCCAGTTTCGCAAGGTGACTTCAACAGGGTGCATTTGCAAACATTCCGTCGGACACACGTCCACGCATTTTTTACAGCCTATGCAGGCATCAGCCACCACGGCATGAATTTGTTTGGGAGCCCCAACAATGGCATCGGTGGGGCAAACTTTAAAGCAACGGGTACAGCCGGTACAGGTAGCTTCACTGACTCTGGCAACCAGTAATTCAGGTTCTTTTACGGCACTTAAATCCAAATCCAAGCCCAATAAAGACGCGATTTGTTCTGCCAATGCACTGCCACCGGGCGGGCACATCGTAGGTGCGGCCTTACCCTCGGCCAGTGCTTCGGCGGCGGGCCTGCAACCCGGAAAACCGCATTGACCGCATTGAGAACCGGGCAATAAAGATTCCAGTTCGTCAACAACCGGACTGCTTTCCACTTTTAAATACTTGGCAGCTATACCCAGTAAAAAGCCTAACAGCAGCCCTAACAAAGTTAAACTGATAATCGCAGATAAAACATACATGGCTGCTTTCCTGTCACGTTTTAGTATTAAGACCGGCGAAACCCATAAATGCCAGCGATAAAATACCGGCAGTAATAAACGCAATCGGTGTCCCGGCAAATAACACAGGAACGGCCATCAACGCCAAACGCTCGCGCAAACCCGCAAACAGCACCATCACCAGTGTAAAACCCAAGGCAGAACCAAAACCAAAAATCATGCTCTGCATAAAGCCGTAGTGTTCCTGCACATTCAATAACGCCACACCCAAAACAGCGCAATTGGTCGTAATCAATGGCAGGAAAATACCCAGTATTTGATACAGTACCGGACTGGTTTTATGCACCACCATTTCGGTAAACTGCACCACCGCAGCAATCACCAGAATAAAGGCGAGTATGCGCAAAAACTGGATATTAAAAGGTGCCAGTACAAAATGTTCCAGTATCCAGCTGGTCATGGCCGCCAAGGTCAACACAAACGTTGTTGCCAGCCCCATGCTTAAGGCAGAATCCAATTTTTTGGACACGCCCATAAACGGGCATAATCCCAAAAATTTCACAAGAACCACGTTATTAACCAGAGCCGTGCCTAATAAAAGCAAAAGATATTCACTCATTTTTTTTCCACGCTGTGGGTTGCTGTTTACAAGCCTTTTTAATTTCTTACAGCATCAAGTATGCCAATTAAATAATTACGCAGTAACCCCCGGTTTAACGGGCAAGAGCGGCAAGATGCGGGCTACTAAACTGTTGCAAGTAATACATACCCGCACCGATAAAAATAATTATGTCGTAAATCCAACAAAAATGATTACTCTATTAGCATCAGGAAAACCGCAAAAAACAACCCGCACTCTTATCGTTCCCACAGTTAAGCATCACACGGCTGATGGGTCTACAGCCAATCGTTGATAGCTATGGCTAAAGCCCTTACTTTCCCGCTTAACTTAATGAAAATGACACGCAGACACCTTAAAACCATGCGCCAAGTCGGTATTTTCTGTGAGTTACGTTACAGCTATTGATTATTCCTGACAGGCATGGATTAATAGCCGCATTGATAAAGCAGAAAGAGCATCGGTATCGAAATCGGCATAATTTTTGCTTCTTATTAATCTATTAAGTTAAACCCTAGCCCCCGTTATAAATCTATGAAAAAGAAGTCATTGCAATATTTACGGATGCATACCAATATGGAAAGCGTCATTGATGAACTGGCACCCAATTTTCTGGGGAACAAGTGCATTAATGGTAATGATGACAAAATGCCTTACGGCTTATTTGTTGAGGCGGTTGAACAAGCGCCAATCGCAATTTCGATTACCGATAAAAAATCCAACATACTGTATGTTAATGATTCATTTTCCAAAGTCACCGGTTACCATTCGTCTGATATTCTGGGAGAAAATGAATCGTTGTTGTCAGACAAATCGACACCCCGAGAAGTCTATTACGATTTATGGCATACCATTACCGCCAAGAAAACATGGCATGGGACGTTATGTAACCGACATAAATCCGGTCATCGTTATCTCGCTGATTTAACGATAGCACCCATGCTGGATGAGCACGGTGTCATTACTCATTTCATAGGCATGCATAAAGACATTACCCAGACTTATGAATCAGAAAAAAAGGTTATTAATCACAAACTATTAATCGAGTCGGTCATTAACTCGTCACCCATTGCCATGGTGGTTATTGATGACCAAGATCGGGTGATTTTAGATAATCATAACTATAAAGCACTGGTTACTGATCTGGACAAAGGTGAACCTGCCGCATTTTTTTTACAGTTGCTGCGTAATGAAATGGGGGATTTATGGCAACAAATTCAAAAAAATGAACTGGGCTTTAATAATCGTGAGTTTAGAGTAGAAGGCAAAGGAAATCGAAGACCTCACTGGTTTTCCTGTGCAGGAAACTGGTTTATGGAGAACGCGATTAATGCCGATGCATTTTTTGATAATACTTCCAAACAGTACCTGATACTAACCATCACCGACATCACCCGGCAACGCCGGCAGATGGAAGAGTTGCATATTCAAACATTAAAAACCATCATGGCTGAAGATGAACGGGTGCGGAGCATCAGGGAAACTTTGCTGGGTGCGATGCACCAAATTCAAATGCCAATGAACCAAATCAGGGCAGCCGAACAACTGTTAAGACACAAGGGGATTGATCAACAGGCAGGTCTGTTGCATAGCTTGCAGCAAATTCAGCAATCCGGTGAAGATGCCCTTAAGACCATGGAAAAATGTATCCCCAAAATTCTGCAAGCGACTATTATTCCGGTTAACATCAATCAAATTCTTCATGATGTACTCTTACTCAGCGACCAACAAATCTTGAGCAAGGGCATCGATGTGCATTGGCATCCATTGCCCGCATTGCCGAAAATACTGGGCTCTGAAAATCGTCTGCGTATTATGTTTAAACAATTAATAGACAATGCGATTGATGCTATCAGCGCATCAGGCCATAGCGAACAGCGAATAAAAATTACCACGGATGCTGACGCTGATTTGATTTTTGTCTGCATTGAAGACAGCGGACCTGGCATTCCCTTTGAAAAACGCACCAAAGTATTTGAACCTTTTTATACCACTCGTCCCATGGGCAGTAACCAGGCGGGTATGGGACTGGTTATGGCAAAAGAAATTATTACCCAGCACCAGGGATTTATTGATATAGATCCGGCTTATACCCAGGGATGCCGGTTTAAAATAAGCTTCCCGCTGCACAGGAGGTTAACCTGATGACAGAGCGCATACAACTCATCGAAGCAGAACTTGATACCTTGTACCTCATCAGTCAGATATTAAACAGCACGCATGATTTGCATGCAAAATTACAGGCGGTTCTGGAGATACTCCATAAAAGATCCGGTATGTGTTCCGGGATGATAACCCTAAAGGAAATTGAAAATAACAGCATGATTGTCAGTGTTGTACACTCTGAAGGCATCGATAAACTCAATCAACCCATCCGATACAACCCCGGCGAAGGCTTGATGGGTGCCATCCTTCATGAAGGCAGTACCATTGTCGTTGAAAAAGTGTCTGAAGAACCTCGTTTTCTGGGTCGCTTAGGATTGTATGATCCCGAGTTACCTTTTATTGGCTCACCCATTTATATAGAAGAAGGTGACACCATCGGGGTACTGGCAGCGCAACCGAACAACAGCCTTTTTCTGGGTGAGCGGGCACGATTTATGGAGATGATTGCCAACTTGATTGCCCAAAGCGTCAAAATATTGCGGGTAATCGAACGCAACCAGCTTAACTTGCAAAGCGAACGGGATCAACTCAAGCAAGCCTTAATCAAAAACTACAGCTTTGAAAACATCATCGGCCATTCATCGCCCATGTTAAAGGTGTTTGA
>JBAXXH010000147.1:0-8842 GCA_037127995.1 Methylococcaceae bacterium
CTGCGGCAACGTGTCCGACCAAAGGAAAAGAGATAGTGCCATCTGGCAGCACTACGACCTCCTGTTTCAAGCTTTCCTCTTGCCAGACGGTGATTTCCAGCTTGTCACCTGGATTAAGGTGATAAACATCGCTTCCTAAAGCGAAAGCCTGACTGGATAGCAAAAGTATGCACCCTAAAAAAAGTGCCAAGATATTACCTTTGCAATATCGAAATATAAAACGCTTTAAGTTGAATGTAGTCATTTGCCAGTTATCCAAAACCATCGTGTTAGGGGGCTGATTCTATTTAATAGACAGTCTCCCTAATCACAAGCATAGTGCAAGTTTGATACTAATCAACAAAAGGCTTTAAAATTTCACGAGATTTTTGCTAATCTCTTATTCAAAAAGCCCTATTGGCGCTCTCTCACGTTTCGTTGCTTTTAGAGATGTCTCTTTGGAAGCTTACAACCCGGTGGAATCAATCATTTTTTTGCATGTTTCATTTTTGCAAAAAAGTAGTGACGGAGTTGCAATGCCCGTCACATTTCAGCTTACATTTTTTGAATGCCGATCGACTACTTTTTATCGGCTTTATTTCTCAACTGCTTCATAAAGACATAGCCCGTTAAGGAACCCCATAACAGCATATAAATGCCATGAATGGTGATTTCAAATCTAAAATCTTCAACTTTTCTAAAATAATCCATTATGTCGTCAGCCAAAACCAGCGCCAAAATAAGATAAACGGCATTCTTTAATTTTATTTTATGTGCATAAAACACCCCGATTCCAATGAGGATAAAGCCCGTAAAGAATCTAAGGGCGCTATGAATTAACATTTCCAGGTTCATTAAGTGCAACTTAAATGCTGCATCCATAAAATAAAGCAGCATAAGCCCTGCAATGGTGACGATAGCGATCAATTTCATTATTATCCTTTTGGTTAATCGTTATTGAGTAATTTTAATCCTGGCGGCAATGCCTCACCAAAGATCTGTTTTTCTTCTTTTTCATCCAATTCTTTAACCTGCTCAACCATCTCTATCCAGGATGAAGGGGCCTTGCCGAGCTTAAGTTTGGCTATAATTTGCAAGCGTACAGAATCATCAATATCCCGTGCCCGATCACCACTCATGCGGGCAATAAGCGTTGCGGCAAAGCCGGCATGCGGTGTTTTTTTCCAGTCTTCCGACAAAATATGGGTCAGCCAGTTACAAACCACATCTGCAGGAATAACATTGTGGATACTACCATGAAAAGGCATTCGCGCTCCAATACGCCCAACGGCCCACCAGGTCTGAGTGGGTTCGCCGGCTTTTTGCAACCGTTTTAAAAACCAATCGCCCAATTGTATTTTCTTGTCAACAGGCAACCGTTCCAATACAGCAGCAAGACGCACCATATCATCATAACCGCGATTTTTGATTTGCTTGGCAACGCCCGGTTGTCTTGCGGCAGCGGGGTTTATAAACTTGGCAATGTCTGCAAAAATTTGTTCCTGCGCAACGACCGGCAAACCACCTGCAATGCGCCGCCACAACGTCCACCATTCCGTCCAGTTTTGGGTTTCATTAACAAATTGTATGCCTTGCGGGTACAGCTTCCAAAGTTGCTCTACCCGCCAGTCATCCAGCGGATAACCAAAGCCGGGGCGCAAACAAAATCCGGCCAGACTTAGCCAGACTCTTTCGTGATTCTCTGAGCGACGATGATATTTAGAGCCTTCCAGTAAAGTACTAAACAATGCCCTTAGCAAAGGCGTTTCCCATTCAGTACGCGCACTCCCCAACTGTTTTTCCAAATCAACACGTAGATTTTTTACGGAGTTAGGATCTATCTGCCGGGATTTTGAGCCAAAAACACGGTGTATATTTTCTACCGCCCCCTTAAATTGGGGCGGCAATGCCGCGTCCGGTTGTAATCCCGCCACGCCTTTCTTTCTGATTTGAAATTCAACATTCCAGCGTTGCTCGGGGTTTTCAACGGACACGCACTGAATTTTAAGGGTGCCCACTTCCGTTTGCGTAACGGCTAACTGCACAATGGCTTCAGCATTGGGTTTGCTTTCATCGCCTTCAAAAGCCACCGCCAACGGCGGTAAAGAATGAAACAGTTCGGTTATTTCAGTGACATCCCCGGGTTTATATTCAGCATCACCGGTCGTTGATGCCAAGTGAAAACGCACGGGCATGCCCAATCTCAACGCAAATTGTCGATTTTTTAAGATGACTTCATCGCCTTCTTCACTGCCTCTGGGCAAAATACAGATGCCTTGCTGCCCAGTTGAGTTATCGGTATCAACCAGCAAAAAATAACTGCGTGCCGCGCCGCCGCCAATTTTAAGTTTTTTATCGCGCCTGGCGATGGCGTAACTGACCGCCCCGAAGGCAACAGCCAATTCGGGGTGTTCATTTTCCAGTAAAACCGGCGGTTTGGTGCTCCATGAATTAAGCAACGTCACCAGTCGTTGGGTAATGGGTTGACTACGAAACACACCGCCGTTAAGTAACAGCGCATCAGGCACCCTGCCCTCACCTTTTAACGCGTCACCGGAAGCGGCTGCGTGCAACTTTAAAAACGCCGCGATATGCTTGCTGATGGCGGGTTCTGCGGCATAAGGAAGTCCAAATTCAACCACCCCGCTGCGCTTTCTGTCCGGGAGTTCATCCAGTGTTGATAAAGGAAAAAATCCATCGAGGGTCAGGGTTCTGACTTCTTCGCGGGTAAATACCACTGAGCGGGAACTGCCAATTAATTTTGAACCGCCGCCCAGCAAAGTAACGGTGGTCTGCTCCGGTGCATCACCGGCCAGCAGGCGCTCTTTGGCCAGTCGGCATTGCTCGATGAGTTGTGACAAGTCAGCAGCAGACAAGCGTTTTTCACCCTCACTCAGGCGGCTTTCAGCCAAATGAGCCAAGGCCAGATCAATGTTGTCACCACCCAACATTAAATGATCACCGACGCCGATACGAGTCAGTTTAGGCTCATGCTCACCTTGCTCTATTTTGATCAGCGTTAAATCGGTGGTGCCACCACCGACATCACACACCAGCAATAAATGCACATTAGCCAATGCCTGTTTAAGAGTATCCGTATTGCGCCGTAACCAGTCGTAACAAACGGCCTGGGGCTCTTCAAGTAATCTAACCTGTGTCAGTCCGGCAACTCTGGCGGCTTCCAGCGTCAGCGAACGTGCGGCTTCATCAAAGGAAGCGGGGACGGTAATAACAATATCCTGTTGTTCCAAAGGCGCATCAGGAAACTGGTGTCCCCATACGGTACGAATATGCGCCAGATAACTGGCACTGGCATCAATAGGTGAAACTTTGCTAATGTCATCACTGCTGCCCCACGGTAAAATTTCGGCGCTGTGATCGACCGAAGGATGTGATAGCCAGCTTTTGGCACTGGTAACAAAGCGCCCTTTGGATTTGGCACCTAATATCCGCGCGGCCTCACCAATAATCGGCGCTTCATCTGAAGATAACGCGTCACTGCTGTAACTGGGGAAAGCGATATCAGCAGCGGATAACTCACCCGGTGCAGGATGATAACGTACCGACGGCAACAACGGTCTGGCTGCGACTTGCCCTGGCGCAATCAACTGTTCAATGAGTAACAGTTGTATTTCCTGAGGCGTTTTTTGAGCATCACTGTAGGCGACAACCGTATGGGTTGTGCCCAAGTCGATACCGACTACATAAAAGGATGTTTTATTTTTCACAATAAGTGTTATGTTTATATATTAAGTTCAGCACAAAAAAGTGAATGAATAGTAAGTTCATTCGAAAACCTGTCCAGCCATTCGGGTGATTGCTATGGCTTAGCTTTTAAATAGTGTAAAGTTTTTTTAAAAACAAGGTCTGATTTTCTTTATGATGTCCGGCTGGTTAAACGGCTTGTCGCTTCAAAAAGGCCGACCTTGCCATCATTTAACATAAGACTATTTTATAGTTTATGGGTGAACTAGATGAGTATTTTTGAATTTTTACAAAACGTGCCACAAGATTATAAAATTATTACTCTTTTTTTTATTCAGTAGTCAAATAAGACTTAATCTAACTATTGGGTTAAAATGATAAGGATAATAATCTTACCGTCTTTTGGACGGCGTTTCATTTTTCAATCGTGTGTTTTTCTGAGGTCGTTGTATGCGTAAAAAACTTATTACCTTTACCGGGGGTGCAGCACTGCTCCTTATGCATGCCTGGAGCCAGGCTGCCACTGATTTGCCGCCTTCTGCCAAAGTTGATTTAGGCCCGGTTGAAGAAGTCTGTTCTGAATTTACTGATCCGGCATGGCGCAAAGAACAGGTTATTGATGGCGTGACCATACAAGAATCCAAGCTCTGTAACCCAGATAATCCGGCTGATATTGCCGCCTTTGTTAAAGGTACCAACGGCGTTTCAATGGAAACCCTGATGGCAACGCAACTTGCCGCCGACGCCGTTACCCTGTCTGACGACACCGACGGTGATGGTGATCCTGATAAAATAATTATCAAACTGGAAGTGGTTGAACTTAACGGTCATTCGCCGGATATAAAAACACCCACCACCACTTTTGATATTTCACCCGGCATACAGCCGACGTTTTGGGTTTATGCACCCAAAACCCGTGACATGTCGACTAAAAGCCTTTACGAGCTGGAAGCCAATCCCTTGTTGCGCGTACCGTCTCCGGTTATTCGTGTCGAACAGGATGACGTGGTTTGGATCGTTTTGGAAAACACGCATTATTTACCGCACTCCATCCACTTGCATGGTATAGATCATCCTTTTATGGATATGAGCGGTACGGGTAATGATGGTGTTGGGCAAACCAGCAACATGGACACCATGCCTGGTCAAAGTAAAACCTACGTTATCAAGCCGCGTCAACCGGGCACCATGTATTACCATTGCCATGTTCAACCGCATACCCATATCCCGATGGGCTTGCAAGGCATTTTTGTGGTTGAAGAAAATCGCCCCAACAATTGGCCGCAAACCCTTAATGTCGGTGCCGGACAAGTGCGTCATCCTTCAGTTGCCGTGCTTGAAAAATACGCACGCGAATATGATTTGCATTACCAATCGGCCGATAAAGAATTGCATGAACTGGTTGCCCGATCAGCCAATGATCCGCGTCTGATTGCCAAGCACATGAACACGGAATATGACATCACCGATGCCACCGATGACTATTTTATGCTCAATGGTCGCTCTTTCCCTTATACCTTGAGGGAATCGTTGATTCACATGGAAGAAAATCAAAAGGTAAAGTTGCGTGTTTTGAACGGTCATACCGAAACATTTGCCCTTCATATTCATGGCCATAAACCGACTGTCACCCATTATGATGGCGTTGATAATGGTCCGGGTTCCTATATCCAACGGGACGTTCATGGCCTGGTTCCTGCCCAGCGTCTGGATTTGGAATTAAGCGGTGTAGATGATGGTTTAAACAGTTTTGGACAAGGTATCTGGATGTTCCATGACCACGTTGAAAAATCATTTACCACCGATGGACATGGAGAAGGCGGTGATATTAGCCTGGTTGTCTATAAAGGCTTTATTGATGACAGAGGTATTCCTTTGGCACATGGCATGAGTTTGGCACCTTATTTTTCCAAATCCTTATGGCAAGGAAAATATCCTATCTGGCAAGATTATGACACTTTTCGCAGTTTGGGCTTGCCTGATCTAAAAGCAGAAGTTACGCCTTCTAAAGTAGCTGTGCAAACTGTCGCTGTAAAAGCCTCGGATGCCGTATTTGCCGATCAACAACAAGGCTCATCTGCATTCGGAAAATTATTTTATGGCTTGGTGATGGGATTATTCGGCTATACGGTCGTCGTGAAACGTCGTCCGCTTATGGATTATGCGCTGAAGCTTGTTGAAATTGCGCGTAGCAAATTGATGAAAAAATAAATCAGAGCGATAGATTTCTTCCCCTTCGTTGTAAAGCATTCCCATGCCTCTGCATGGGAATGCCTGTCGGTGACCCTCCAAACCGTAACTCCCCCGATAATTCTAAAAAACAGTTAATCCACCAAAGTAATATAGAGACCTTCATTGATTAAGCAAAAATATTTTCTGTAGGGCGTGCCGTGCGCGCCTTGAAAAATAAGGCGCGCACGGCACGCCCTACGTACTTAATTCAGGACTCTGTAACCTGATTTCTTTCGTGTCACGTGGAAGCTTCTACTATTGTCTTATCGTGGATAAACTCGTTTTTACAGGCTAACTATCCAGCAAGGTTTTAACATGAATGGCAACACTGGCCGCTAGCGCCTTAAGGTCATAACCACCTTCCAATAAGGATATAATTCTGCCCTCACAATAGCGGTCGGCAATGTCCATCAACTCTTGGGTAAGCCAACGAAAATCCTCTTCTACCAGCATAATTGAGGCTAGCGGATCGTCTTTATGGGCATCGAAACCTGCTGAAACCAGCAATAATTGCGGTTTGAAATTTCTCAGTGCGGGTAAAATAATAGCGTTGTATTTTTTTCTAAATTCGATACCGGTATCACCTGCTGCCAGCGGCAAATTGATAATATTGCCAGCACCGGTTTCTTGTGGATAACCGGAGCCTGGGTAATTTGGCATCTCATGGCTGGATGCATATAAAACAGCAGGTTGTTTATAAAAAGCCGCTTGTGTGCCATTGCCGTGATGGACATCAAAATCGACAATGGCAATGCGTTCAAGGTGATAATGGCGGCGTGCATATTCGGCAGCAATGGCTATATTATTAAACAGACAAAAGCCCATGGCCAAGTCGGGTTCGGCATGATGTCCGGGTGGACGCACTGCGCAAAAGGCATTGTTTGCCTGGCCCGTCAGCACTTTATCAACCGCATCACAAACAGCGCCTACCGCACGAAAAGCCGCTTTTTCCGAGCCTGGCGACACGACCGTATCATGATCCAGATAGTGTTCACCGTGTTCGGGTATGGCGGCCCGAATAGTCTCAATATGAAACAGCGGATGAATCAGTCTGATTTGTTTTTCAGTCCCCAGTGGTGCCAGTACTCTGATTAAACTTGAGAATTCCGGTGCGTCCAGAGCGGTAGTGATACTTCTAAGCCGATCAGCGCATTCGGGATGGTCTGCACCTGTTTCATGAAAGAGAAAATCCGGATGACTATAATAAAGTGTCGTCATAACGCCTCGCTTTACGTAATCTGCCGGATTGATTCTATTTTAATACAAGCCCAGCTGCAACTGCGCCACTTCCGACATCATTTCCCTGGACCAGGGCGGATCAAGCACAACTTCAACATCAACACCGGAAACACCCGGCAGCGCACGAATACATTTCTCTACATCGCCTTGGATAACCGGCCCCATGCCGCAACCGGGTGCAGTAAGGGTCATCATGATGTGGACTGTGTTTTCATCATCATTGACGGGTTTGACGTTGCAGTAATAAACCAGACCAAGATCAACAATATTCACCGGTATTTCGGGATCATAAACGGTTTTCATCACTTCCCAGCAGTTTTTTTCAACGGCTTCAGGACTGGTTTCCAACACCAGTGTCTGCAAGTGATGCGGCTCTTTGCCCAAGGCATCGGCATCGGCACCGTCAATACGCACCATGTGACCTTGCTCTGTGACAACCGTATAATTATTGCCCAAAGACTGGTGAATGGTGACTGACTCACCTTTACTTAAGGTACTGGGCGTACCGTCAGGAATGGTGACAGTATTAACATCTCGGGTTAAAACAAAACTTTCTCGTTCGGCCATAATAGTGCGTTATAGGTGAAAGGTTGCGGCTTCAATGGCCTGGCCGGTTACGCCAACACTTTGAGAGCCAAATAAATACAGGTAAGCGGGTGCCAATGATGCCATGGTAGGCAATTTGGCTTTATCTTCTGCAGGATAAGCGCGTTTTCTTAAGGGTGAATCAACAGCTCCCGGTATCAAGGTGTTTACCCGAATTTTGTTGGCAGCTTCCAGTTCTTCAGCCAGTATTTTTGCCAAGCCTTCCATGGCTATTTTGGACACGCCATAAGCGCCTGAGTATGCATGCGCTTTTCTGGCAGAGGAATCGGAGGTGAAGACAATGGACGCGTGTCGGCTTTTTTCCAGCACCGGTAACAACATCCGGGTGAGTATAAAAGCGGCATTTAAATTCACGTTTAACGTATGCCCCCATTCCTTTGTACCGAATTGAGAGACAGGCGTAAATGAGCTAAATTCTACGGCTGAATGTAACAGGCCTTGCAAGGAGCCGTATTCTTCAACAATGGTATTCGCTAATTCCTGGTACTCATTTTCATTGGCACCGGCAAGGTCAAACGGATAAATAATCGGTTCGGGGGCATTGGCTGCCAAAATGGCATCATAAACCACTTCCAGTTTGGCGATATTTTTATCCAGCAAAATAATATGAGCACCGTTTTTAGCCAGTGCCAAAGCCGCTGTACTGCCCAGACCACCGCCCGCGCCGGTAATTAAAATAACGTGATGTTTTAATGACATAGTACAGAGTTTATCCAGGCTGTTAGTTGTTCCGGTGATTCTATCAAGGCATCAGCGCCCCATGTTTCTGGCGTATCACCGGGAGTAATATAACCGTAAAGAGCGGCCAGGGTTTTCATTTGAGCATTTTTCCCTGCGGTAATATCATGAGGTGCATCGCCGATATAGACACACTCATAAGGCATTACTGCCGCTTTTTTGCAGGCTGCCAACATGGGTTCGATATGCGGCTTGGGATTTCCGGTAGTATCACCACTAATAATGCAGGCGGCGCGATCAGTTAAATTGAGAGCCGCCATCAACGGATTGGTAAAACGTTCCCGTTTATTGGTGACTACGCCCCATTTCAGTCCTTGCGCTTCAATGGCATCCAGCGTGTCTG
>JBAXXH010000148.1:0-8832 GCA_037127995.1 Methylococcaceae bacterium
TGCCAATAGCGCTCGTCTTTATTTCACGGGCATTCGCTATCAGGCACCAACGGGAACAATCCGATCGCTACTATGGATTCTATATGGCCATGATGGTAATGGGGTTTATTGTTAGCACTACGGTATCAGCGCTTATTCTCGAATTAACTTTCTACCAAAGAGATAATTTCAGTTTTCTGGAAAGCTTTATACAACATACACGCTGGGGAATTTTGCCAGCGCTCGTGTGCGGTTTTGTGGCCTATCGAATGGACACACCCGTGAGTGAAGCAGAAGCACCCGGTAAACTCATTATGGCCGCTGTGTTGCGTTTTTTGGGATGGGGATCGGTCGCGGTCATCATCATGCTTTATGCTACCGACGACTTTACCATTGAAGAACCGAATCTGCGTTTTACCCTGGTCGGCACGGCTTGCTTCGTGGTCGGTCTCTTGGCGGCATCTGCCCGCTTCAAAACGGCGAGACCGGAGGATTAGCGGTTCCCGTATAACACCGTTTTTATAGAAGGCGCGTGCCGAAAATAGACATGGCTACTAAAAAATTAGAAGGCTGAACAGCAATGGCAGGTTGACTTTTACCCAGAACGGGTAAGTTTACTGTTAACCCATCAATCAAAAGGTATACTTATGAAAACTCTAATTTTACTGGCTGGCATGCTGTTATTTTCAATTTCAGCCGTTAGGGCAGAACCTTGTTCCTCTTTGCTGAATTATAAAGCGAACCAATTAAGATCAAACGAAACGCTTGATTTTTGCAAGGCATTTCAAGGCAAGGTTGTTCTCGCCGTCAATACCGCCAGTAACTGTGGCTACACCCCACAATTTAAGGGTCTGGAAGCACTGTATCAAAAATATAAAGACCAAGGCCTGGTTGTTGTCGGCTTCCCTTCCAATGATTTCAATCAGGAATTCGATGAGTCGGAAAAAAACCGCCAAAGTTTGTTATATCAACTACGGCGTAACATTTCCAATGGTGGGAAAAAGTGCCGTTTCAGGCACAGAGGCCAATACTTTTTTTAAACAATTGCTTCAAGTCACCGGACAAGCACCCGAATGGAATTTTTATAAATATCTGATAGTTCGGGATGGTTCAACCGTTACCGCTTTCGCCAGTAACGAAACGCCGGAACAACTGGATTCTAAAATCCACAGCCTGTTATTGCTGCCTTAAACAATAGCACACAGATGACACGGATTTGACTGATAAACACGGATAATCCTAGAAAATTATTTAGTCCACGAAAAACACAAAAAGCACGAAAAATTTCAAAGAAATGCCAAGCTGTAGGCCGCCACCCAAATGGTGAATAGCTAAATTAATACAACGTACTGATTTATTTAGTGTCTTTCGTGTCTTTCGTGGATAAATTGTTGTTTTTAGGATGAGAAGTTTTTTAATCTCATGAAAATATTACCTATACTTAACGTATTTTCAACTAAAAATAAAATCCGTTGAAACCCGACAAATTAGTGTCATCCGTGTTCTATGATTGAGTCCTACATCTACTGAGTAGTTACGATTTGTTGACGCTTATTGGCTACAAACTTCACATACTATCGTTAAGGAAAGCGTCTATTAACTTGATATCGACTCCATTTCCGTATAAAAATACCTCATTCATGCTATTTATCAAATAGGGAAGCCATAAGGAATTCCCTTAAATCATCAGGTGCGCACTATGAATCGCTTAACCGGGCTGTTATTACTTGGCATATTATTTTTTGCTTCCTTCACGCAAGCCAAACCCTTAACACGGGAACAAGTACCGGAACCCCTTAAACCCTGGATAAGCTGGGTATTGCAGGATAACCCAGAACTTGCTTGTCCCTTTTTGTACAACAGCTATGAACAAAAACGCTGTAGTTGGCCGACACAATTAACGCTGGATTTATCGTCGGAAAAAGGCGTTTTTTCGATAAACTGGAAAGTCTATAAAGACAGTTGGGTGAGCTTGCCGGGCGATAAAAAGTATTGGCCGCTCAATGTTACTGTTAATGGCAAGCCCGCATTGGTTATGGATAAAAACGGTACTCCTTCAATTAAACTGGCTGCCGGCCTGGAGCATTTGGCAACCTATCAAATCAAGGGGGAATTTCTATGGGATATTATTCCAGACCAAATAACGATACCCGACGATACCGGATTGATTAACCTGACGGCCAATGGACTGGAAATACCGGCACCTTCCATCAAAGACGGGCAACTCTGGTTAAATACCGCTGATAGCAGTCCGGGCAAACCTGAAAACAGCCAAAATAATCTTGATATCCAAGTCTTTCGAAAAATTATTGATGAAGTACCCTTGCAGGTTTTAACCCATCTGGAGCTGGATGTTTCGGGTGAACAGCGAGAAGTTATACTGGCCTTTCCGCTACTGAACGGATTTGCCCCGTTACAATTGCAAAGCCCTTTACCCGCTCGACTGGAACCTGACGGGCAACTCATATTGCAGGTACGTCCAGGTCGATGGCAGCTTGAAATAGTAGCCAGACTTACCAAGGAAGCCGCTACGATCGCGTTCCCAAGTCCTCTCATTCCCAAACTGGAGCTTGGAAATGAGAGGACTTGGCCGGAATCAGAAATTTGGGCTTTTGAAGCACGCCCGGAATTGCGCATTGTAGAAATTGAACAGTTGTCCGCCATCGATGCCAGTCAAACCAATTTACCGGAAGACTGGAATTCCTTGCCTGCCTATAAAATCAATCCGGGGCAGGCAATGGGTTTTAAAGTGATACGACGAGGCGATCCGGAACCTGAACCCAATCAACTCTCGATAACAAGAAAACTATGGCTGGATTTTGATGGTAAAGGCTATACCGTCAATGAGCGTATTAACGGCCAAATGACCAACGGCTGGCGACTTAACGCCTTACCGTCTACGCAATTAGGTAAAGTAACCCTGGATGGCAACAACCAATTGATTACCTTGCAAACAGGAACACAGAAGCAGGGCGTGGAGGTGAGAAAAGGCACAATAATGCTTGATGCCGATAGCCGCATAACAGGCGCTATTGGCACGCTAAGTGCAGTCGGTTGGGAGCAAAATTTTCATGCCGTAAAAGCAGAACTTAACCTGCCGCCAGGCTGGCGATTATTGGCGGCCAAGGGTGTCGATAACGTACCGGATAGTTGGATTTCCCGCTGGACGCTGTTGGATTTGTTTCTGGTATTGATTACTGCTCTCGCAACAGGACGACTCTGGAATCACTATTGGGGGACGCTTGCCTTGGCAACACTGGTTATCATCTGGCACGAACCCGGCGCACCGCATTATGTTTGGCTGAATATTCTGGCGGCAACGGCCTTGCTGGGCGTATTGCCGCAAGGCCGGTTTTATAAATTGATACGCGGGTATCGTAATGGCTGCTGGCTGGCGTTGGTGGTGATTGCCCTACCCTTTATGGTATCTCAAGTGCGTTTGGGGATTTATCCGCAGTTGGAATACCCCGGGCAAGCCATTGAGGTTATCGACAGGGCTCAGAACCCTATGCCGGCACCAATGCCAATGGAAGCCATGGATGCCAAACAGCAAGCACTCGGGGGCGTCGCGAAAAGAGCGCGAAGTAAAGCCGGGTACACGAGCGCCATGCCCGAACAACAAGCATCGGCGGCTTACTCTGACAGTAGCGCGACCAACGTTGAACGCATTGATCCTAAAGCCAAAGTCCAAACCGGCCCCGGCTTGCCGCAATGGCAATGGAACACGGTTTATTTATCATGGAACGGTTCGGTTGATTCTGGACAATCACTGGATTTATGGTATTTATCACCCGGAATGACGATGTTGTTGAATTTCCTGCGCGTAGTTTTGGTGACTCTACTGGCATTATTGATGTTGGGTGTGGCCGAAAAATTCAGGCCTGATCTTATTCCCAAGTCGGGACTTGGCAATAAGGCATCCTCCTTATTGCTATGGTTTTTATTACTTCCCCTTTTGTCCATTCCCTCGCCGAAAGTCTATGCCGACTACCCCGGCGAGGCCTTATTAACTGAATTAAAAACCCGGCTAAAGGAAGTGGAGATTCCCGATTGCTTGCCCGGTTGCGCTCAAATTCAGCAAATGAACATGACGATTACCGATAAAACCATTGAAATCAGCTTGCAAATTGATGCGCCGGAATCGGTTACCCTGCCGTTGCCCTCGGAATACAATCAATGGTTTCCCAATCAGGTACTGGATAATGGTAAAGCCGCTCAGGCATTGTACCGTAACGATAATACCTTATGGATCAATCTGGACAAAGGCGAACATCAGCTTATGCTTAAAGGTTTAACGCCTTTACTGAGTAAATTCACGCTGCCTTTACCTTTAAAACCGAGCCGGGTCAGCATTGATAAATCGGGTTGGGACGTGGTGGGTTTACATGAAAACGGCTGGTCAGACGACCAATTACAATTCAGCCGCTTACCACAATCGCCCCAAGATAAAACCAAACCGGTAGTAGAGCCCAATGTTTTGCCGCCTTTTGTTCGCGTCGAGCGACAGTTGTCTTTAGGCTTGGATTGGCGCGTTATCACCCGGATTATCCGAATTTCTCCTGCCGATTCTGCCGTGATTTTAACCGTTCCACTGTTACCGGGGGAGTCGGTTACCAGCCCGGATATTCGCGTTAAAGATAATGCCGTTGAAGTCAATATGGCGGCACAACAAAACAGCATGCAATGGGAATCGACGCTGGAAAAATCGGAAAAAATCGAATTAACCGCACCGGAAACGGAGCAATGGATCGAAGTCTGGAAAGCTGATGTCAGTCCTGTCTGGCACAGTGAACCCTCAGGCATCGCCATGATTCATTTAAATAATGAAGGGCAGTGGCTACCTGAATGGCATCCCTGGCCGGGCGAAAAAGTAACGCTGCAAATAACCAGGCCCCAAGCAGTGGAAGGGCAAACCTTAACCATTGATAGCAGCAGTTTAAGCATTAAACCCGGGCAGCGCACGCAGGATGCCGAATTAAAAATCAGCCTGCGCAGCTCTCAGGGGTCGCAACATACGCTGACCTTACCTGACCAAGCCGTGCTGCAATCGGTGTCTATTGATGGACAAACACAGCCCCTCCGGCAACAAGGCCGAAAGCTGACCTTACCGGTAAATCCCGGCAAACAGGACGTCTTGATAAACTGGCAGGAAGCCAAGGCTATCGCCGCCGACATAACAACACCGTTGCTCGATTTGGGACAGGACAGCGTCAATTCCAATTTGAGCATTAGTCTGGGTCAGGATCGCTGGGTATTATTCGTTATGGGCCCCGGAATGGGGCCGGCCGTTTTATTTTGGGGCGTGTTGATCGTTATTTTTATCCTGTCTTTAGGTCTGGGTAAAATCCGTCTAACGCCGTTAAAAAGCCGGCACTGGTTTTTATTACTGGCGGGCTTAAGCCAACTACCGATGCCGGCGGCCGGCCTTGTTATTGCCTGGTTAACGGGATTAGGTTGGCGTGCGAATCAGTCCCCAGCCAATTGGCGTTATTTTAATGCCCTGCAAATTTTTATTGGCGGCTTAACCGTATTGGCACTGGGCACTTTATTTGCAGCCGTTGCCCAAGGTCTGTTGAGCTCTCCCGATATGCAGATTACCGGCAACCAG
This sequence comes from Methylococcaceae bacterium, assembly GCA_037127995.1. Taxonomy (GTDB): domain Bacteria; phylum Pseudomonadota; class Gammaproteobacteria; order Methylococcales; family Methylomonadaceae; genus Methylobacter_C. The sequence continues at coordinate 5,588 of JBAXXH010000148.1, forward strand.
TCCTTGGCCTTTTTGTTAAATTGGTATCAGGACAGAAGTTTATCGACCTTACCGACTGCCACTGTGGTTTCCGTTCCCTTAATGGTCTATCGACTATTAATGTTGGCTTGGGCATTATGGCTCGCCGTGTCCTTGCTCAACTGGCTAAAATGGGGCTGGGCATGTTTTTCAAGCAACGGCTTGTGGAATAAAACAGCGATTAAAGAAAAAGTATTGGCGGCTGACGAAAAAAAAAATGATACATGAAACGCAGCACCTGGCTAAGGCAACCCGCAAAAAATAACCACTCACCCGCTCCCACGCTTCGGTGCGGGAGCCAGGCTGGGGCGCTGGGTAGTTTTTAAAAAAAGACGGTTAAAATCATAGTCACTTAATCTCATTGGGAATAATGTGCCTCTTTTTTAATCCGCTTTGTTGATTTTTGGCTTTGGGGTCTGAATAATTACACTGATTTTTATACTCGATTTTATTGGATGTAATGTAATATCGATGAGTACGTCCTTGTACTCTGGATTCCGGCAGTCGAAACGTTTAAGGGCTGCAATAGCCTTCAAAACGTGAATGACGCAGTTGCAAGCCCTATCACAGTTAAGTTTATTTTTACACGTTACCTAAATAAGTGACCCATTTTCTCAAGGAGAATACCATTGATGCATCTTAAAGAACTGTCTTTTACCCGGAAGTTAGCCGTCATTTTGGGGCTTGCCTGGATTATATTAATTATTGGCCATGAGTTGGAGCTTTATCTTCCTGATCTGGAATTATGGATTGAGAAACTGGGTGTTTTTGCGCCGCTGGGTTTTATCGTGTTATTTGTCGTTTTAACGCCGGTTTTTGTATCCGTTGATACGCTTTGTTTTGCTGCGGGCTTATTATTTTCAATGGGCGTTGCAGTATTTTATATGGTCATTGCAACCTATCTGGCCGCCGCACTTATTTTTTTTCTGGGGCGCTATTTAATCAGGGAGAGGGTTATCGCCTTTATTGCCAAACATCAACATTTAGCCGAACTGGATACTGCGATTAATAATCAGCCACTTAAGCTGATGTTTTTATTACGACTGACGCCGCTGCCGTTTGCTATGCTAAGCTATGCGTTATCAGTTACACAAGTACGGTTTTGGCCTTATCTGATCGCCACCAGCGGTATTTTAATTTATAACACCAGTCTGGTTTACATGGGCTATACCACCAAGCATCTGGCGGGTTTAGTCAGCGGATCAGCAAAGCAGAGCGGCGTTTCTTATCCACTATTGGCATTGGGTGTCGTGATGTCAGTGCTGGTATTATTTTACATAACCAAAATAGCCGGTGAAACTATCCACCGACTCAGTTCAGAAACATCGGAGTCCTCATGTTAATGCAGTTTTACAGCGGCATCCCGCCTCTGCTGATGCAATTTATCATGACCGTGGCCTTTTCTTTTGTGGTCGGTCTTGAGTTTCGTAGTTATCATCAAATCAATGACTACAAATTACATTTTGGCAGCACGCGTACTTTTGTGCTGATTGGTCTATTGGGTTTTATCCTGTTTACCATGGATCCCAGTCGACTCTTATTTGGTGTAGGCTTATTTTTACTGGGACTGTTGCTGCTGGTTTTTTACTGGCGGCTCTCTGCAAAAAGTCAATTTTCCTTATTCAGTACCGTTTTTTTACTGTTAATCTATTTAATAGGCCCTATCGCCAATCTGTTTCCCAGTTGGTTTCTGGTGCTTTTTATTGTCGTACTGATTCTGGTATTAAGTGAAAAAACGGGTATCCATCGTTTCTCTGATCAATTGGCTAATGAAGAAATAGCCACTTTGGCCAAGTTTTTAATTATTTCCGGCGTTATTCTGCCCTTGTTACCCGATCAACCGATTGCGCCGATGTTGCCGGTCACTTACTACCGGGTATGGCTTGCCGTTATTATCGTCTCCGGTTTTTCTTATCTGAGTTACCTGGTTAACAGTTATTTTTTTAAAAGCCGCAGCCTGTTAATTACCGGATTATTAGGCGGACTTTATTCCAGCACGGCGGCAACGGTTGTTATCGGACGCCGCGCTCATGGACTGGATAGCACGTCAGGACGCAAGGTATCATCAGCGCTGATTATAGCAACCACCATGATGTACGTTCGCTTGCTGGCGATTATTTTTATGTTCGACCAAAGCGTGGCTTTGGAGCTATTGAAGCCTTTTGTCGTGCTTATTTTTATCTCCTTATTAACGATTCTTGCTTTGCTAACCGTTAGAAACCATGAGCCTGACTTACACGACGTCACCGAAGTAAAGCACCCGCTAGAATTATCAACGGCCATTGCCTTTGCTTTATTATTTATGCTGTTTGCGTTTGTGACTAACTTTGTAACCACTCAATATGGGGGGCATGGCCTTAAAACGCTCGCTATTGTGGTGGGTTTTACTGATATTGATCCGTTTATCCTGTCATTGCTCAGCGGCAAATTTACCGTACCCGATTCGGCTATTGTTTCCTCCATTATATTGGCTAGCGGCAGTAATAATTTGCTAAAAGCGGCTTACGCCATTGCCTTGGCAAGAAATCGTTCCGTTTTATTTGCCGCAGCGTGGCTAACCTTTTTATTTGTAATCTCGATTGTGTATGCTTATAAATATGCCTAGGAGGCTGTCCGAGAATAGGAGCCGTAGCGAGGGGAAGCCATTTTGAGTCAGATTTTTTGATCATTTGATATAAATAGTTTGTGCGTGTTACGAAAATGAGCGGAAAATCTGGCCGAAACGGCATTTCCGCAGTAGGTTTTCTATTCTCGGACAGCCTCCTGGTGACTTCTTTTAAAATATTTACATCAAGAAGATAAGAAAAACACGAAGGAAAACAAAAGGTTCGGGTCTTCGTTGTGAATAAAAGACTCAATAGCCCGCTTAAAAACCAATTTTTAGCTTTCTACTTTTCCCGAAACAGGCTCCATTTAGTCTGGCGTTTTATCATATTTTATGTACTTAAAGCGCGGATCATCGGGTGTACCTTCCAATGCGCCACCTTCTTTACCCGGTTGCCACATAATGACGGCTTCAATCTTGGTTGCCAGCTCAAAATCCTTGTTGGTAATACCTTTCGCAGCATGATTCATTAACTTAACGATGACAAAGGCATAAGAAACAGCAAGATCCGGATGATGAAACGCCGCCTCTGCCAGATGACCCACCGTATTAACCACCATCAGGGTGCTTTTCCAGCCACTGGTTTTGTATTTACGTCGAATCCAGCCATTTTCCAGATACC
>JBAXXH010000149.1:0-8806 GCA_037127995.1 Methylococcaceae bacterium
GAGACAATACGGTGATCCTGATAAATCAGATCCATTAGTTTTGAACGGGAAAAGATACGGCCGGGTTGCTGGTACAAAGCCTGTAACAATTGAAACTCAACGGTAGTCAGCTCTACTTCCTGCCCTTCTGCCAGCACCCGAAAACTGTGAGGGTTAAGTGTCAAAGCGCTAGTGAGAGCCGGTATTGTTGTTTGCGCTTGCTGCCTCCGTAGCACGGCTTTAACACGAGCGACCATTTCACGCGGACTAAAGGGTTTGCAAATATAATCATCAGCGCCCAGTTCAAGCCCAAGCAAGCGATCTATTTCTTCAATCCGCGCAGTGATTATGATGATCGGCACGGCACTGAAGCTGCGAATTTCCCGGCAAATATCCAAACCATCACGACCGGGCAACATTAAATCCAATAATATTAAATCAGTCGGGTTTGCTTTAAGCCACGGCAGCACCTCCAAACCATTACTTAAACAATTCGTGTCAAAGCCGGAGTTATGCAGATAGTCCACTTGCAGACGGGCCAGTTTTAATTCATCTTCTACAATCAGGATATGTTTCATAAGCTAACCGGTAATTCAATGCGGATACTCAGCCCGTTTAAAGGCGAAGGTTGTGCCTGTATCCTGCCATTATGCGCTTCGACAATATTGCTGCAAATAGCCAAGCCAAGACCGGCTCCGCCATGGTGGCGATTACGCGAGCTTTCTACCCGATAAAAACGGTCAAATAACTTGGGTAATTCGTGTTCGGGTACGCCCGGTTTACTGTCAGAAAAATTGAGTACCAGCTTGTCAGATTCACGAGAAAGGGTGATGACTAACTGCCCCTTGCTGTCGGTGTAGTTTACGCTATTGGTAAGCAAGTTTCGGTACAACTGGGATAAGCGGTCTGGATCAGCGTAAATGCTGATAGGGTCGGTTAGGTTATTAGTCCATTTGATAGCCATTTGTTTGTTTTGAAATTCCGGTTTTAACGCGGCCAAATCTTCTTTTAATAACGCTACCGGATCAAGTTGCACCTTGCGATAACTTAACGCACCTTGATCAGACAGGGATAATTGATAAAGATCGTCCGTTAAACGGTTCAGTCGCATGACATCACCCAACAAGGAATCAATAGCTTCTTTGGTCAGTGGCCGTATGCCGTCTTGCAAGGCTTCCAACTCACCCCGCAATACCGCCAAAGGCGTACGCAGTTCGTGGGAAATATCCGCTACCCAGCGCCGTCTGACTTGTTCTGACTGCTCCAGAGCTGCCGCCATATCGTTAAAGTTTCGGGCTAACTGACCCAGTTCATCGTTTGCTTCAACGGGCAGACGACTGTCATAGTGACCCACGGCAAGCGCCTTTGCGGCTGTGGTAATTCGCTTAAGCGGTCGTCCCAACGTGTAAGCCAGTAACCAGGCAAGACCCGCCGACAACACAATCATTAACAAAGCAATCCAGATAAAGGCTTCAGACTGCCGCTCCATAAACCGGATTTCACTGACTTGATTAACTGTTTTTCCGGGCAAGAGCCCAAGAAAACCGACTATTTTTTCTTGATAACGGATGGGCTGTAAAGATAATTGCTGGAAAGCCTCTTTACGACCAAAAATAATCGACTTATCAGCATTCAGCAGCATTGCTCGCAGCTCAATCGGGATAAATCGCCTGTTAACAGGGGGTTCTATTGCTATCGGAGGCCAAATGTCATTGGCTTCGTCAGGGGATTGTTTAAGCCATAAAGGGGGGCGGTGATGACCGTGTGGATTAGACTGCCACAATAAATCAATCCATTTTTGCTTGTAACCGACCAAAGCGCCCCAGCCCTGATTGCCGGCATAAGATTCCGTCAGCCCTTCAATGAGGTTGGTTACCTGCTCCTGCTGGCGCGTTTCTACAAATTCAGTAAAGCCTCGATCCAAAGACCAACGCATAAAAACATACATCCCTAAAACAATTAAAAGGGTAGTGACTAGAAAAGTTAAGAATAATTTGACTCGAATTGTTTTAAGCATTGATGCACACCGTATAACGAATGCCATATTGTTATCATAAACTGTGCAAGAATTATGAAACGCGAATATCTAGCTATAAAGTGATTGCATAAATCAACAAATACCTTAACCTAGCCTGGAGGCCAAATCATTTGCCGACCGCCCAATAAGTGCAAATGCAGATGGTAAACATCCTGCCCGCCCTTTTTGTTGCAGTTAAATACAGTTCTATAGCCTTCTTCAGACAAGCCTTCCTGCTTGGCCAGCAGAACGGCGGTTTGTAGTAAATGTCCGGCAAGCAACGCATCATCCAAACCATTCAAGGTGGCAATATGAATTTTGGGGATAATCAGTATATGGGCAGGAGCTTGAGGATTAATGTCTCTAAATGCCAGAACCGTATCATCTTCAAAAACCACGTCCGGTTTAATTTCGCCGGCAACCATTTTGCAAAACAAACAATCAGTCATATTTTTACCTTTAAAAATTAACTATCCACCACAAATCCGGAATCGGAAAATCAGACGAAGGGCGAAGGGAAAGGCGAAAGGCGAAGGGCGAAAGGCGAAAGGCGAAAGGCGAAAGGCGAAAAAACAATCTTCACACACTCCCTTAGCCTTTAACCTTGTACCTTTAACCTTAATTACAACTCTTTTCGCCCTTTAAACGCATGTGACAACGTACCGCTATCAATAAACTCAAGCTCACCACCCATCGGTACGCCGTGTGCTATTCTGCTGGCTTTTACCTGATGTTTTTTGGCTATCTCGCCAATAAAACAAGCAGTTGCTTCGCCTTCTACTGTTGAATTGGTAGCCAAAATCAGCTCTTTAATCGTTCCCGTTGCCAACCGTTGTTCCAGTAAATCCAAACCAAGTTCATCCGGACCGATGCCGTCCAGGGGCGATAAACGCCCATGCAACACAAAATAACGTCCTTTGAACAGGGTTGCCTGATCAATAATCCAGACATCGGCGGGGCTTTCAACGATACAAATGAGCGAGTCGTCTCTTGAATTGTCAGCACAAATTTCACAAAGCGCATGTTCAGTCAGTGTTCGGCACTGCTGGCATTGCCCCATAGTAGCAATTGCATGTAGCAGTGTTTCGGCGAGTATTTTTGCGCCATTGCGATCGCGTTGAAGCAAATAAAACGCCATGCGTTGCGCCGATTTAGGGCCAACGCCTGGCAAGCAGCATAAGTTTTGTATTAACTGCCCTAACAAGCCTTTTTTTTGCATCTTAAAAAGGCAATTTAAATCCGGGAGGCAAAGGAATTCCGGCGGTGATGTCTGACATTTTTTCTTTCTTCATTTTACCGACTTTATTAACGGCATCATTAATAGCCGCCGCCACCAAGTCTTCCAGCATGTCCTTATCTTCGCCCAGTAGCGAATCATCAATCGTTACTTTTCTGGCCTCGCGTTTACCGGTCATTACGATAGTCACCAAACCGCCACCTGATTCACCCAATACTTGCATCAGAGACAGCTCTTCCTGAGCTTTTTTCAGGTCTTCCTGCATTTTTTGGGCTTGCTGCATAATATTGCCTAATGCATTTTTCATTTTACTTCCTCTCTAGGGTTATACGGGCTCTACGGTACCGGGTAAAACCCGCGCATCAAAATGGTCTTTTAAAGCTTGAATGTTAGGATCCGAATTAATGGCATCAACAGAAGCTTGTTGCTTATCTTCGCGTTCTTTGGTCAATTGAACGGCTGGCGTATCCATAGTGGTTTTTTTAGCTTTAACAACCAGATTAACCGGTGTCCCACGATAAGCTTGCAAGGCTTTTTGCAAGACGTCTTCTGAGCGGGCACTCCTGATATAATCAGGATCGATTATCAAAGTGCAGACTTTATCATCAATACTTTCCAGCACACAATTATTGGCAAATTCGCGGGTCATGCCATTCAACTTCATGGCGACAATCATTGACAACCAATCACCCTCCACGGCATCAGCAAGCGGGGCTTCCTTGCGAGGCACTGTCTCCACAACAGATAAAACTGTTTTTATGGGCGGCTTAGGCGTTGCCTGCTGAATCTTAACAGATTTAACGGGGCTTTGTTCCAAGGTGACGGGTTTAAATGTCAGCATACGTAACATGACCATTTCAAAGCCGCTACGTGGATCGGGTGCCAAACTAAGGTCTCGTTGACCCACCAGACCAATCTGATAAAAAAGCTGAACATCTTCCGGGCTCAGTTGGGATGCCAAAGCCGCAATCATGTCAGTATCAAAATCATGATCAACTGCCGTCGGTATGTGTTGAATCAAGGCGACACGATGCAGAATTTGCAACATCTGCTGTAATACATCGCTAAAGTCAGGTGTTAAATTGGCAATTTCATTGATTTTATCCAAAATGGCCGCAGCATCATCCTGAGCCAAGGCGATTAACAGATCATCAACCGGTTGCAATGCAACCGTACCCAGCATGGCTCTGACGTCATCTGTGGGCACTTTACCATTGCCATAGACGATAGCTTGATCCAACAAACTTAAACCATCGCGCATACTGCCGTCAGCAGCACGGGATAATAATTTTAATGCAGCGGCTTCAAATTCAATGTTTTCCTGTTGGAGTATAAATTCCATTTGGGAAAAAATCTGGGCAGGCAGCAAGCGCTTTAAATTAAATTGCAAGCAACGGGACAGGACGGTAACGGGGATTTTATGAGGATCTGTGGTCGCCAACAGGAATTTTACATGCGGCGGGGGTTCTTCCAGGGTTTTTAACAACGCATTAAAGCTATGCCCGGACAGCATGTGAACTTCATCGATGATATAAACTTTATAGCGGCCATGACTGGGCGTGTATTGGGCGTTATCGAGTAAATCGCGGGTATCTTCTACTTTGGTACGAGATGCGGCATCAACTTCGATTAAATCTAAAAACCGGCCTTCATCAAGCTCCTTGCATACGCTACAAACGCCACAAGGATTAAAGTCCTGAAGGTTTTCGCAATTAATGGCTTTGGCAAGGATTCTGGCTATGGTGGTTTTGCCTACGCCCCGGGTTCCGGTAAATAAATAGGCATGATGAAGTCGATTATGTTGTAAAGCGTTAATTAACGACTTGACGACATGCTCTTGTCCGACAACTTCTGTGAAATTATGAGGGCGCCATTTTCTGGCGAGTACCTGGTAATTCATTGCAGGCTCGCAAAGTAGTGACTATATTGGGCGGTAATCGTACCAGCCACATCCCGGCACACGAATCTGCTGCTACCGTTGCTTCCTTCCGGACCTGGCGGGGTTTACAGCGTATCGTTGCGAGAGGACCGACACGATCACCATTATGCTTTAACCGTACTGGCTAAAGTATGCTATTATCATTGAAAACAGGTGATAACACAAGCCATGAAATGATATTTTTTTTAAAAAAAATTTATTAGGGGATTTCCGCAAAGAACAATCCCAAATAACCCAGCCAGAATGACCCGAATCAAAAAAACAGCTGTTGCTTTAAAAATTCCGGAATACGTCGTTCCAACCAATAATCCGGTTTAAACGGAATTTCGCCGGCAATAAATCCTACATGCCCGCCTCCTTGGGTAATTTCCAAATGAACACTTGCTGATAATTCATCCAAATCAGGAAGAACGTCCTTTGTCATAAAAGGATCATCAACGGCTTGAATTAACAATGTCGTTATCGCTATCGATTTAAGAAACTGACGGGAACTGGAGCGTTGGTAATAGTCGTGTACATTTTTAAAGTCATGCAACCTGGCCACAACCCGATCATCATATTGCCAAAATGATTTAATACCCGATAAATCACCTAGCCGTTCAATTCTATTGGCTTCCTGACGTCTTCCCTGCTTTTCTAAATGCCGTTGTTTTGCCTGGATATGCTGCTTTAAGTCACCCAGCAACTTTTTACGATAAAGTCTGGAAAAGCCGCCATCCAGCTTGGTTGCACAGATACTTAATACTAAAGGCACAGAAACGGCTATCGCGGCAAATAACGACAGTTGATTGCCTTGCTCACCCAGCCATTTTAGCAGCACATTACCGCCCAATGAAAAGCCGACCGCCGCACAAGGCGTATCCGGCTCACGTTGGCGCAGGGTTTGATAAAGAAAATGAATATCCTCCGTCTCACCGGAATGATAGCACCGCGCTGAATCATTCAATTCACCACTGCAACCCCGAAAATTTAACGCAACACTGCGAAAACCTTGCAGCAATAAAGTACGCTGTAAACCTTTGATATAGACGGATTGAGAACTGCCCGTCAAACCATGCAACAAAATAATTAACGGTTGCCTGCCCTCCCCGCACCAATCGATATCAATAAAATCCTTATCAGGCGTTATTAAGCGTTCACGTCGCAATTCGGGAGGTGGAGTTTTGCGGATTAATGCGGGATACAGCGTTTGTAAATGGGCGTTATTTAACCACCAGGCGGGTTTAAATGTCGTATTGATTAACATAAAATTTACATTTATCGAGGCGCTTGGACTTAAATAAGTCAAACGTGGAATGCGGGTAATTAAAGATCATTTATTCACCACGAAGACACGAAGAGCACGAAGAAGTAAAAACTTCGTGCTCTTCGTGTCTTCGTGGTGAATTTTTTTATTTTTCAACTCAACGCGTGGATTTAGCGGCACTTGTGGCGACCATGCAATAATAACTACTTGATCAACGCGCCCGCAAAAGACAATTGTCGCCAGGCTTCATATAAGACAATGGCAACCGTATTAGATAAATTAAGGCTTCGACTTTCTGGCTGCATAGGCAGATACAAACAGCGGTCGGCACCTAATTCCGCCAAAATACTTTCAGGAATACCACGGGTTTCAGGGCCAAATAAAAAAGCATCTCCCGCCCTAAAAACCACGTCACTGACTATTTGCTTGCCTTTGGTCGTCAGGGCAAAAATTCGTTCAGGGTTAACCGTTTCAATAAAAGCGCTTAACGAGGCATGTTCTTTAACCGCCACCCATTCATGATAATCCAACCCTGCCCTGCGTAATTTCTTGTCGTCCAGTTCAAAACCCAACGGTTTGATTAAATGCAATTGCGTCCCTGCATTTGCACACAAACGGATAATATTACCCGTATTAGCCGGTATTTCCGGCTCAAACAAAACAATATGAAACATTATCAGCCGCTATTTAGCAACATGAACCGGCGTCAGCTTCCACAACTCATTATTGTATTCGGCAATCGTTCTATCAGTAGAAAACTTGCCACTGTTTGCGCAATTTATAATACTCATTTTGGTCCAACGGTTTTTATCTTGATAAGCCGCTTCCACCCGTTTTTGTGCATCAACAAAACTACGGAAATCGGCAATAGTCACCCACGGGTCATGCGGACTTTTCATTGAGTCAATAACACCGTCAAAAAGACCGGGCTCAAACTGGTTAAAATGTCCGGACTCCAACAGATTAATCACGCGTTGCAAATCTTCATCCTGACTGATAATTGCAGCCGGATCGTAATGATCACGCAAATTTTCGACCTGATCTTCAGTCAACCCAAACAGGAAAAAATTGTCATCGCCGACTTCTTCACGAATTTCAATATTCGCCCCATCCAGCGTCCCGATAGTCAACGCACCATTCATCATAAACTTCATGTTACCGGTGCCTGACGCTTCTTTTCCTGCCGTTGAAATTTGCTCGGAAAGATCCGCACCCGGACAAATTTTTTCCATCGCCGAAACACGATAATTGGGCAGAAAAACCAGTTTCAATTTATTACCGACATCAGGATCATGATTAATCACATGGGAAACATTATTAATCAACTTGATGATTTTTTTCGCCATGTGATAGCCGGGTGCGGCTTTACCGCCAATCAATACACAACGATCCGTCCAGTTTGCCGTGTCGCCACGCTTGATACGGTCATAAAGATGAATAACATGCAGCACGTTTAATAATTGGCGCTTGTATTCATGAATGCGCTTAACCTGCACATCAAACAAGGCATTAACATTCAAGTCAACACCCAACTCCTGCTTTTTATAATCAATCAGCTTTTGCTTTGCAGCTTGCTGAACTTCATACCAGCGCTTGCAAAACGCCTTATCGTCAACATAAAGTTCCAATTTTTTTAATAACGACAAATCCGTTAACCAGCCATCACCAATGGTCTCGGTTATTAACTCGGCCAACTCAGGATTACAGGCAGCCAACCAACGACGGGGGGTAACGCCATTGGTTTTATTATTAAATTTTTCCGGCCACAATTGATAAAAATCATGAAACAAACCGTGTTGCAACAACTTTAAATGTAATTCTGCAACCCCATTGACCGAGTAACTGCCCACTATGGCCAGATAGGCCATCCTTACATGTTGCCGATCACCTTCTTCAATCAACGACATACGCGCTATGCGAGCTTTATCACCTGGCCAGTGTGCTGATACTTCTGCCAGAAAACGGGCGTTAATCTCAAAAATAATCTCCATCAAGCGGGGTAATAACTGCTTAAAAAGATCAACTGACCAACGCTCCAAGGCTTCCGGCAACAGTGTATGGTTGGTATAGGCCATAGTATTACGGGTAATTGCCCAGGCGTCATCCCAAGACAGCTCATGATTATCCAACAACAAGCGCATGAGCTCTGCAACGGCAATACTGGGGTGGGTGTCGTTTAATTGAAAGCAATTCTTGGCAGCAAAGGTAGAAAAATTATTACCATGCCGACCGATCCAAACCTCAAGTACATCCTGCAAACTGGCAGAAGCCAGCAAATATTGTTGTTGCAGACGTAATGCCTTGCCGTTTTCATTGGCGTCATTTGGATACAACACCATGGTTATATTTTCGGCGGTATTTTTTGCAGCAACCGATTCAGCATAATCG